>JAGCXC010000014.1 GCA_017961515.1 Clostridiales bacterium
AATGCAATGTTTGCTATTCCTGTTGAGAATCTACCAATTGAATTTACCTTTTCATTTCCATTCCATACAGTTATTGACTTAACTACTGTATCTGCACTGATATTAAAAACACAGTTCCAGACTGGCTTACAAGGGAATATTGTGTATCTGGTTGACAAAATATTTATGAAATTATATAATGTACCAAATTAGTCGGAATATTGGCTATAAAAGTAGTTTTAGGAAGAAAAGGGGTTTTAGACATGAGTATACAAGAAGAAAACGAAATTAAAAATGCTACCAAAGAAGATTGGAAGTATATAGAAGAATTAGTTATAAAATATAAAATAGATCTTTCTAAAATAGAGGGACCTCGAAAAAAAAAGTTATTAGATATTATAAGCACGAACAAGGAACTATTGAATGAATATATAGAATGTGGTAAAAATTTAAACTTACAATATTATAGAGGAAATACATTATTAATGGTTGCAAGCGCTAAAGGAAATAATCCTGTAGTTGAGAGGTTGTTAGAAAAAGGTGCCAATGTAGATGTTTGTGATAATTGTGGAAATAGTGCCTTACACATAGCATGTGCTCAAGGATATAAAGATGTGGTTGACTTATTGTTTGAAAAAGGAGCAAATGTAAAGACTTTTAATAAAAATGAAAACAGTCCTTTACATGAGGCTTGTTTTAATGGACACGAAGCTGTTGTTGAGCTATTATTAAAAAAAGAAGTATCTATAATAAATGATCGTAATAAGTGGGGGGATAGCGCCATTAATGTGGCATGTTTTAATGGACATACAAAAGTGGTTGAGTTATTACTGAAAAAAAAAGCAGATATAAGTATTTGTGATAACGAAGGAGATAATTCCCTACATAAAGCGTGTAATCAGGGGAATAAAGAAATAGTAAAGTTGTTGATAGAAAATGGTGCAGATATTAACGCTCGTGATAAAAGTGGTGATACTGCCCTACATAAAGCATGTTTTAATGGACATGAAGATATTGTTAAGTTATTGATAAGAAATGGTGCAGATATTAATATTAAAAATAATTTTGGATCAAGTGTGCTTACTATTGCAAAAAATAGAGGACATAAAAATTTAGTGACACTGCTGAAAAAAATAAAAAATGGAACGAATATTAAACTCAAAATTAATTTGGAAAACAAAAGGAAACAGAATGAGCAATTAAAACATGAATTACTAGATGCTTGTGAAAAGAAAAATGAAATTAGAGCAATCAAAATAATAAAAAACGTAGATGAATTAACTGATGAACATTTACTGAAAAGCATAAATGCATTTGATGAAAAAACATTAAGGGCTTTGGCAGAGAAAGTTGGATACACTAAAATGGGTAATATGCTAAACAAAATAGAGGACAATGATAAGTGCAATAAAATAGTAAACGAAATATATAAAAAAATAATATTAACTGATGTTAGCGGTAAAGCGAGGGATTTATTGCAGAAAAAAATCAATCAAGAGATACATAATCTTTGTAAAACAGGGACTAAAATAAAGGATTTGAAGGACCTATTAGATATAACCGAAATTCAAGATGAATTTTTAATAAATATTATAAATATATCTGCTGACAATGCATTAAATATACTAATAAAAAAAGTTGGCCCGAATAGAATAAATAGGATATTCAAAAATATTGATACCTGCAAATATGATAGTATAGTGAATAAGTTATACAAAGTGAAAGATATATTAAACATAGCAACAGAAGAATTAAGAGAATTGTTGTATAAAAAGATAAAAGATGAAGTAATTGAGGCTCATAAGTCAAATAAAAAACAATACAAGGATATACTTCTAAATACAGGTATACAAATAGATTTGACGGAATTTGGAGCCATATTTCCAAAAAACACATATAAAAATATGTTTATAGAGGTAACAAATAATGATATAACGCTTATAGACGCAATCTTATCAAATAATAAGAACAAAATGAGAACATTAAAACATCACGAAGATAAGATAAATAGTGTAGATAATAAAGGTAAAAATGCTCTGATGCACGCAATAGAGAAAGGCTGTATTGATTTCGCATATGATTTAATAGAGAATGGGGCAGATGTTAATGCAAAGGATAACAACAACAAAAGCGTTATAATGTATGCATTAGAGAAGAATGCTGTAGATATGGTAGAAGTGTTACTGGAAATGGGAGTAGATACAAAAGAAAAAGACAATAATGATAAGAGTGTACTAATGTACGCATTGGAGAAAGGCAAAAGTATGTCCTATGCAATAGATTTAATGATAAAAAATACAAATTATTATAATGAAGATAAAAGAGGTGTTAATGTGTTGATGTATGCATGTCAAGGAGGATATATGCCAGCTGTAAAAGCGCTGGTCGAAACAATTCCATCCAATATTTTAAATAAGGTTTTAGATTATAGTAGAAGGCCAGGAGATACAGCATTAAGAAGAGCCGTAGAGGAAAATCACGAAGAAGTAGCGAAATATCTTCTAAGAAAAGGAGTTGCAAACTTTAGTGAAATAAAAGGTGGAAAGCTAGATAATCTCATGAAGTGGCAACAAGATATTAATAGAGAGAAAAAAATTAACTCTTTAATGGGAAAAATATCTAGCAAAAAACGTGGCAAACAAAAAAATCTATAGTATCATATAAAAATTATTAACCATGACTTTTTATTTTTAAAGCCATGGTTAATGTTATGCACGGTAATTAAAAATATTACTTATATATTTCTTTTCTCTTAAATACGTTATAACACAATTTTGTTGCATGGATATCAAATTTAAAATATCATTTTTCGCAAGATATTTTATAAAACAGTGTTGTAGAGGATCTATTGTTAAAGACACAAAAAAACTACTGCAAGGAGATTAAGTCCCTGCAGTAGTCTAAAGTACTAGATTAATCCTTAGCTGTTACTGTTCCCAAGCTTATATTATCTGTGTTATCAATACCTATTTCGTAATTTGCAGTACTTCCAGCTTTACCATAGCAAGTTTCTTCAGGTATTAATTGTAGAGTTAAGTTATGACCATTACTCATTTTATCATCTGCAGCTATTTTAACTTCAAATGTCTTTGTTTCTCCTTTTGCTATCCTAATTGGCTTATTCAATTCCAATTTTGCAACATGATTGTCAAATGCTAAATATTGCTTAGTATCAGTATTTTTAGACACTTGTTCTGCTGATGAATCGAACAATCTTAATCCCTTAACTTCATGTTCATTCTGAGCGCTACCTATATTTTCATCTGTTCTCTTAATAGTTACATACTTTAAGTCAACAGCTGTATTCCCTTCATTTTTGATATTGAATGAAGCAACTGTTATACCTGTACCTGGTGTTACATTTCTAGTTCCACTTAATGCATTTGAAGCATACAATTTTGAAATTGAGATTGTACTAACTGCCGCTTTACCATCTTTTCCACCAGGAACTAATTCTGGTATAATCATAGTGTCAGTAAATGTTACTTTTGGTTCGTTTCCACTTCCATTAACTATAGCTCTATAGCTATTATAGGAGTCTTCATTTGTATTTTCATATACTTTTTTCTTTAAATCGGTTTTTCCACTAACGCTACCTGTTATCTCAAATAGTTCTACTTCGTTAAGCACTTCATAAGTTTCTCCTGCATTTGCTGTTTGATACTTAACCACTTTTCCAGCTGCATTTGTAACAGGAACCTCTTGTCCAAGAGCTACGGAGAACTTACCAGCTATTTTAGCATCTGCTAATACATTTGCATAAAGAACTAAATCTTTCTTACCTGGCTCATCATTTTTAGTTGCATCTATAACAAGTACACTTCTATCTCCTGATTTGTTTATTTCTACTTCTTTTGATATTGTTCTTACTCCATCTGCATCAGGAGTTACTTCATCTACTATTGAGAACAAACTTCCTTCATCTGTACTAGTTAAGGCTTTTCCACTACCATCTTTTAATGTGAATCTGATATATGATGGATCTAAATCCTTTTCAAATTGTGCAGTTAAATAAACTTTATTAATTAATATAGCTTCCTGTCCATCATTTTCTAATGTCCACCTTGCAACTTCAACGTTCTTTGTCTCTGGCAAAACATTTTTACTCTTAACTTCATTTTCACTTGAGTAATTAGCCTTTATATTTTCTACTTTAGCTGCTTCACCTATTTCAATGATACGGCTATAACTAGATTTCTTGATATTAACATCTGTACCTGTTGATGTAGTTACAGCTGATGCATCTGTTACAAAGAATTTAAATTGTTCTTTTTCATGATTTTCAGCCTCTCCTCTTACATCCGTTACTAACATTACCTTCAATGTTTTTCCTGAATCTATTGTTACACCTTCTTTTAGAGCAAATCTCAAACATCCATTATTATCAACTTTTAAAGGTCTTAAATTCTCAGAGATAACAGTTCCATTTGTGGAAGTTAATCTCATATTATTTAAAATATTTTGCAAGTTATCGTTTTCGGTAACTACTGCAAAATTTTCAGAAGCTGCTGGAGCTTTTTTAACTTGTACTGTTATTGATGATAATCTCACAGTTTCACCTAAATTATGATGAATATTAAATGTTGCTACAGCTTCTTGTGATTGGTTAGGGAATATATACCCTTTAACTTGAGCTTCTTGTTCAAATGTGACATTTACTTCTCCTACAGTCATTTTGCTACCATAAGATTTATCATTGATAGTTATATCTTTTTCACTTACTAAACCTGAACCTGTAACTCCTGTAATTCCCATTGTATAGCTTGACTCTTTACCTGCATCTTTCAAATCTACCAATATGTCTACTACTATTGGGGAATTAGGCTCTACTGTTACTACTTCACTCAATGGTAATTCTAATCCTTTAACAGTATTACCTTCAGTATAAATCTTTGATTTTACTTCTTGTGATGCAATAACAACACCATTACTTACTAATTTGATTTCAGTTATTGCACTTTCAACGCCAGCCTGTAATCCTTTTTCAACTACTGTTCCATCTACTTTTATTGTTTCTAATTGGATAGGTTCTCCAACTGCCTCAATTTTGATAGATGCAAATTTCTGATCATCAACAGTTGTAGCTACAGTACAAGCCGCTGGTGATGAACTTGATTTAGTTAAGATTAAAGCACCTCTTTCTATATCTAGCTTGCTTCCATCTTCGGTATTACTTGATATTATTGTTGTTCCATATACTTTACCTATTGATTGAACATCATTTACATTGTCTATTGAGAATTGAACTGTTCTTCCAGCTCCACCTACAACATCACCTCTAACAGTTAATCTTGCAGTAGTTCCAGAAGCACATTCCTTATTTATATCAAATGCAACTTCGCCCTTACTTAATTCTCCCTGTGCTAATACTGTTCCATCTTCGTCAACTAACTTTAAGTTAGCCAAATCAGTATCAGCAGCTGTTCCGTTTTGTGATAATACAATTCTCTTTATTGTTTGAGCTTCATAACCAACCTCAAAATCAAATTTAGATAACCTTACATCTTTATCTCCTGCATTAACACTAGCTATAGGTGCATCTCCACTTTGTTTTACTTTTAATGTTCCCAAATCTACGTGTGCAACTGTAAATGCGTTACCTACCATTGGGAAGTTTCCGGCTAATACAGTATCTGATTTAACTTCTAGCAATGAAATCTTTAACTCAGATGCAACATCTGCATCATTGTTAACATTTATTCTTATTGGTAACTTAACAGTTTGTCCTGCTGGAACTGTTACTATCTTAGTGAATGCGATGTTTGCTATTCCTGTTGAGAATCTACCAATTGAGTTTACTTTCTCGTTTCCGTTCCATACAGTTATTGATTTTACGACAGTAT
>JAGCXC010000015.1 GCA_017961515.1 Clostridiales bacterium
AGTTTGTCCTGCTGGAACTGTTACTATCTTAGTGAATGCGATGTTTGCTATTCCTGTTGAGAATCTACCAATTGAGTTTACTTTCTCGTTTCCGTTCCATACAGTTATTGATTTTACGACAGTATCTGCACTGATACAAAAAGGCTCTCAAAACCAGTCTACAAGGGGATATACCCCTTGTTTTTGAAACTCAAATTTTTCTAAAGTCTTCTTACAGGGTAAATACTTCTCCAACGGCTTGAATACTATCTATCAGGTCTTCAAACTCTATACCTTCTGCGTAAAAATTATTTGACTTATATTTTTTCCATTGAGCTATCATTTTTGTATTTGTTCTTAGCATATTAGTTATGGAGTTCCAGTCTTGTATTACATCAAGAGTTCCTCTGTGTTTTGCAGTAGACATAATTGCATTTTTTAGCGTTTTATTGTGTATATTCTTTCTTTGTGTTTTTAGTAACATATGTACATCATAAAAATCCCTTATTCGTGTTCCCAAAGCACCTCTGCTTATTATTGATTCGAATTTTTCTGCAATAATTGTCTCAACATTATATGCCCATATTTCAATCTTCCTTTCTTCAAACATAAGTGTAAAGCTATATTTTATTTCCCTATATGTTATTTTGTCTCCGGTTGAAATATCAATTTTTAGCGTAACATCCAATTCATTATCATACTCAGCTTTTATCGTTACCTTAAATCCGCCGTATTCATCATTTTTACGTATGTCTTCTACTTTTGTCAATTTTAACGTGATCCCATCATTCAAATTGATATTACATATTTCCTGTACCATTTTTTGAACACTAGTTTCTGTTATCCTTACTCCTTTAATCGTTGTGTCCATATCCATTGTAGTCCTAGTATCTATTCCTAAAATAGCCGATATTAGCATCCCTCCCTTTAAGATAACTTTATCTTTATATGAGGATACTGATATTCGTTCTAGTAATCTCTCTAACATATATGTTTGCAATACCGATTGTGCGGATATCTTATTCTCTTTTGCGATATTATTTATAACTGCTTTAAAACTCATTGCATTTCTTTTCATTCATCTAAAACCTCCATGTACTGACTTAATATACTTTCAATCCTTAGTTTACTAGCATAGTTGTATAATAAAAATAAATTTTTATCTTTTCTCTTCATATACTCTTTGAGGGCCGTATTTAATATTTGTGTATCTATTTTGTTTCTGTCCTTTACTATATCACATATAGTCCTTTCTTTGTCATATATTTTGATTTCAGTGTTATCAGACAGTTTTATTGTAGTTAATCCTAAAGAATATATTTCTTTTTTTATATAATGTGCCTTCACAAATTCATTATATATTCGAATATTATTGGGAAACGTCATATCATATTTGATGGGCGTTCTTTCTGTCATATCGTAAAAATACAACGCTGTATTGTGTGAAAAAACACCGGATAAATATCTTTGACCTAGAATAAAAAATTCGTTGGGAGATTGACCTGTAAGTGAATATACCCCCCTCGTAACTTTTTTTATATATCCTTCATCAACTAATTGCCTTAAGAATTGTTGATGTATGCCATGCTGTCTAAGGTCGCTAGTGCGCACGTAGCCATTGTTTTTTTTAATAATTGTCATCAACTTTTCTTTGTTACTCACTTTAGATCATCTCCTCATTTTATTGATTTCTAAATACATTTTATTATATTTTGTATTCAAAAGTCAATAGATTTTTAAAAAAATACTTGTAAGATGAAGTTTAGCGTAAAAAATTATGTAAGAAAAATCAAAAGTACACATATATGAAATTTTACTTTTATAAAAAATGTCGCTCGACACCGATATTTTTCTTAAAAATGTCGCTCGACACCGATATTTTTTATTTGAAAAATTTATAAGTAACTCCTTCTACTTTTTTAATAAGGTTTAATTCCAACAATAACGCTATCAAATTTGTTGCTCGTGTATCTTTTACATTTAACAACGTCTTCACATCATCTCTTGAAAAAACATCCGAGTAACCTACTTTGTCGAATATTACTTTTATCTGATCTATTGTACTATTTTTTATCTTTGCATTCTGTATGCTTTTATACAATTTGATAAAAAATAATTCCTCATCAGATACAAGATTTTTATTTTTTTCATCTTCCGTATTTTTAGAGTAACTTTTATTGGGGAAAATAACGCTAAACGATAGGGAATCAGATATAAACTTGGGCTTTAACTCAGAATCACTATAACTCTCGACTATTCTGCTTAATCCACTTCCTCTACGTTCCATAAAATGCAATCTACTGAATACGTCTGAAATAATGACATTCCTTCGCATTGAAGGTATGTTTTTTATCTCTAAATTCTGTATTAGACTTCCATCAAACATTCCTCCTGGAGACGTAATTTCTAATCTATCATCAAACATATCTATATGTATTTCTGCACCTAGTATTTGATAGTCTCTATGAATCAATGCATTCACAATAGCCTCTCTACGTGCAGTTGCAGGATAATCTTCTAATTCAATTCTATTCATCCCAACAATCTTCCAAGATTGCTTTGAATTATTTTTAATGAACAAGTCTGCATTTTCCAAAAGAGATATTATACTGCCTGTATACTCTTTATCATCTATTGCATCCTCTGACAAAACTCCCTTATGCTTACCTTTCCATCTAGTACAAACAATTTTAGATTGCTTAAGTGCCCCTTGATCGCTTAACAATACACCTGCATTAGTTATATGTCCGTCCTCACTTGCTAAGCCCAAGGATATATAATCTTTAATTTCATTAAACTCATTTCCTGTTTTCTCTTTCAGTGTTGCACCAAGCAAAGTAAAACTTAAGTCCTTTATAAGATATTTTGTTGATAATGCATCAAAAGATAAATTTTTACCTTTGAGTATCAAATTATTAAGCACATGTTCTGGAGCAATTAAACTTTGATTACCCGCTCTAATATATACTTCCTTTCGACCATCTGACACGAAATAATACGGTGTTGACGGTCCATCACCAATTTTTAATTCTAAGTAATCTTTGCCATCTTCACTAAAAGTGTTTATTTCATACCTTGGCAAAGGTGTAATTTTCGAATTTATTAGTTCGGTTATTTTTTCAGCAACCCGTTGAATATCTTTCAGGCCTACTAAAGTGTGATTTTTATCGTTTATTCCAAAAAGTATAATGCCACCTTTAGTATTAGCAAAAGCTGAAACCGATTTAAGCCAACTTTTAGGCTTCTTTTCTTCTAACTCTTCCTTATAGTCTATATTGCTTGTTTCTGCTTTTTCATAATCATGTATATTCAAAGCATAAGCACCTCCATCTCAACTAGTATGATACCATTTTATTAAGTGCATTACAATAACAAATATCATTTTTTTGATGACGTAAGGGAGTAGGTTAACTGTTGTATGACGATATAAAAAAACCACCGCAGAGAGATTAGTCCCTGCAGTAGTTGTTATGCTAGATTGGATTAGTTCTTTGCTTTTACTTCTACTGTACCTAGGTTCACATCTTTCTCATTGTCAAGACAAATCTCATATCCATCAAAGGATGCTTTGTCAGTATAAGTGTGAGCCTTGTCTACAAATAGAGTAATCTTACTACCTGTTGGTAACAATTTATCAGATTCAGTTCTTACTTCAAATACCTCATCTTTACCTGCAGAAATCTTTATTTTACTACTTGCTATATTGAATATTACATACTTATGAGCTTTTTCTATTATAGCATCTGCACTATTATCATCATCAGGTGTATCATTATCATAAATATTTTTGATATTTTCATCTTCATGATTTTCATATATCTCTAACCACTTAGATATTGTACCATAATTAGGATTTGCTACTACTACTTCGTTAGCTTTCTTAATTTCAACCCAATCTGACACTGGATCCAACGCTACCTTATTTCCATCACTATCATATAGTTCAAGTTTCTTTATTTCATCTCCATAATCTGATTGATCATCAAGTCTTAATACGATTTGTCTTACTCCTACAGCTGTTTTTCCAGTATTCTTAATGCTGAACTTACCAAGTGTTTCGCCTTTCACACCATTTTTACTAGAATATTCATTTTCTGTTACGTTTTTATTACCACTGAGTGCATTTGCATTAACTACTGAAACAGATACTGTAGTTTTGTTATCTGATTCTATAGGATTTCCTTTAACTGTAGTTGTTAATCCACTAATTCTTCCTGTTATTTCAAATAAGTTTCCATTATCAACATCAGAACCAAGTTGTACAGATATGCTGCCTCCAACTTGTGCTCCATCGGCAATATTTGCGTAAAGGATTAATTCTCTTTCTCCATCCCCACTATTGTTAGCCGCGTCGATTAAAAGTTTGCTTCTATTACTATCTTTTAATATATCTATTTCTGTAACCACATTTTTATTTAAAGTAAATGGTTCACTTGTATCTGTTAATACAGTACCTTTATCATCTTTTAATACACATTGTACATATGCTCTCTGCAAATCTCTCTTTTGACCATCCTTAGGAGTTTGACCATTATACTTTGCTGTCAAATAAACCTTATTTACTCCAACATCCTCATTGCTTTCATTAGTTAATTTCCATCTTGCTATTTCGACATTACTAGTATTCGCAACAACATTTTTATCTTTTAATACTTCATCTGACTTATTAGCTTTTACATCCTCTTCTGTAGCACCGCTACTTATTTCTACTGATCTGCTATCAGCTATTGCTGACTCTATTTCTTCAGATGTCTTGCTAGCACTTACTGTTGTACCTGTTGCTATTGTTACTGATGATGCATCAATTGCCGCAAACTTAAATACATCCCCTGGATTTGCTCCAGCTCTAATATCTGCCATCAATCCCAATCTAATTGTTTTACCTGCCTCAACAGTTACGCCTTCTTTTAATGCAATGTTTAATTCAGAAGTTGTTGGGTTTATTACAGTTTCTGACACAACACTTCCTGAAGCGGATACTAATTTAACATTCTTGAATGTTTTAGCCACTAAATCGTTTCCTGCGTCGGCATTATCACCTTTTGCTATTTTTACTTTTAGAGCTGATAACCTTACTGTTTCACCTAAGTTATGCTTAATATTGAATTCGGCCAAAATTTCTTCTGACTGATTTGGGAATACATAACCGTTAACTTGTGCTTTTTGCTCAAGTGTAACTTTTATGTCTCCAACTGTCATCAAACTACCATAGATTACTTCGTCTTCGATCTCGTCTTTATTGAAGCTTATATCTTTCTCACTTACTAACCCTGAACCGTCTATTTTAAATATTCCCACTTCATAAGTTTTATCCTTTACAGCATCTTTCAAATCTATTAATACATCTATTGTTATTGGTGAATTTGGTTCTACTGTTACAACTTCACTTAATGGTAATTCCACGTTTGATACATCATCATTTTTCTTAATTTCTTGTGATGCTATTATAACTCCATTGCTAACCAATTTTATTTCTCTAACTTTTTTATCACTTGTCTCTGTATCTGATGACTTTATAGAAACAGAAACTGTCTCTAATTGAATAGGTTCACCTATAGCTTCAACTTTAATAGCGGCAAACTTTTGATCATCAACAGTTGTAGCTACCGTAGCTGCTGCTGGTGAAGAAGCGGATTTTGTTAATATGAATGCACCTTTTTCTACAGTTAATTTACTTCCATCAATAGTTCCATTAGCGATTATTGTTGTTCCATATACTTTACCTACTGACTGAATGTCATTTACATTATCTATTGAGAATTGAATTGTTCTTCCAGCTCCACCTACAACATCACCTCTAATAGTTAATCTTGCAGTAGTTCCAGAAGCACACTCTCTATTAAGATCAAATACCAACTCACCTCTGTTCATTTCTCCCTTTGCTAATACTGTTCCGTCTTCATCAACTAATCTCAAATTAGCCAAGTCTGTATCTGCTGCTGTTCCATCCTGTGAAAATACAATTCTCTTTATTGTTTGAGCTTCGCTTCTAACTTCAAAATCAAACTTAGCTAATCTTACGTCTTTATCTCCTGCATTAAGACTGGCTACTGGAGCATCTCCACTTATTTTCGCTTCAATTTCTCCTAAATCAACTTCTGAAATTGTGAATGCATTACCCACCATTGGGAATGTTCCTGCTAATGCAGTATCTGATTTAACCTCTAGTAATGAAATCTTTAACTCAGATGCAATACCTGCTGTATTATTTACATTTATCTTTATTGGTAACTTAACAGTTTGTCCTGCTGGAACTGTTACTATCTTAGTGAATGCGATGTTTGCTATTCCTGTTGAGAATCTACCAATTGAGTTTACTTTCTCGTTTCCGTTCCATACAGTTATTGATTTTACGACAGTAT
>JAGCXC010000016.1 GCA_017961515.1 Clostridiales bacterium
GGACACACCCGTTCCCATTCCGAACACGGAAGTTAAGCTTCAAACCGCCGACAATACTTGAGTGGAGACGCTCTGGGAAAATAGGTAGTCGCCAGATTTATATAAATGATTCTATGGAGGGTATTCATAGGATCTTTTTTTGTTATATAGGCAAAAAAATAAAGGAATATATAGACCCGTTCACGGGTGAGCCAGTAAAAAGAGGCAAATAAAAAGAGCTTTAACCCTAGCCAGTGAAATTAGTGAGGAAGGCAGACTGTTCAGTGGCTCTTTAGAGGCAGTAGGTAGCTGCAGAACAAACCACCGGCTAAGCCGGTGCTGATGATTAAAACTCAAGAATAAATTACAAGTTTGTATAAAAATCCTTGATATACATGGATTTTAGCCAAAAAAAGAGCACGCTAACGCAAACGTTGACTTTAAGTCGAAAAAATTTTTTCAGAGTAAATGCAACATTTTAGGTATAAAAAGTATTTTTTCCCTTAGATAATTTTACACATTCTAAGGTTTGATATATGATGTGGTAAGTATGTCACAAATCGTCAAATAGAATATTTTGAAAAAATTATACTTTTTTTTACATTTTAGAAGCATTAATGACACAAATTTGAGATTTTTTTCCTAATTTATTAAAAAAATATATATTTTTCTATTGACTACTGGGTTTTTATGGTATATAATACTTTCTATAGTAAATGACATCAGAAGATTACTAAGGAGGGAAATATTATGACGAGAGAGATGTTTTTTATGCAAGAGGTTGCCGTTAATGAGGCAGGAGTGAAAGGTAATCAAAGCTTTAACCTGGAATACTACCTTATAAACAATGGTGACAATACGTATGGAATTGAGATATTGAAAATAGATAATAATACTGCTCATTCCGAAAAATCAATTATTAATATTGCAACGGTAAAGGAAAATGCAATAGAGCTTTTAAGTAAGCTGGCGAAAAACAAGGTTACTCCTTTAACGTTGGGATATATAGGGGAGGACTTCCTTAAATAATTGGTGTGATTTTTTGGTGTCATTCTATTAATAATTTTCTCAAATACATTTTTATATACACGACTACAGCAATTTTATAGGCTGTAGTCGTTATCAATGTGCGGAGAAATTAAATTTTTATTGTACTAAATACAGTTAATGTGATAAAATCAGCCTAAGTTAAAAGATATTTTAACTTAAAGAGGAGAGATTTTTGATAAGGAAGGTGTAGAAGTATGGTTATTCAAAAGAAAAATTGGGAAACTAAACAAATTGATGAGGAGAAGGTTCAGGAGATAAAAAATAAGGTTGATATACCATATTTTTTGGCAAAAGTATTATCTACAATGGATATGAAAATAGATGAAATTCCAGATTTTCTGAATCCTAATTTTGAGAAGTATAAGAGTAAAGATCCTTTTTTATTGAGTGGTATGAAGGAGAGTGTTGAAAGAATACTATATGCAATTGATAAAAAAGAGAAGATAGTTGTATTTGGTGACTCTGATGCGGATGGATTAACTGGCACAGCTATATTGTACGATTTTTTGACGAAGATAGCTGATAAAACTAAAATTGATTATTATATTATAGATAGAGAAAATGAAGGGTATGGATTGTCAGATAGGGCTGTTAACAGGGTATTAAAGAAAAAGCCTAACCTTATAATTACAGTTGATTGTGGTACAACAGATGTAGAGGCAGTATAAAAAATAAAGAGGCAAGGGATAGGCGTTATAATAACAGATCATCACGTGTGTGGTCAAAAATTACCAGAGGCGGACGGTGTAATTAATCCAAAGAGAGATAATGAAGATTTTTTTAGAGAACTAGCTGGGGTTGGCGTTGTGTTTGAGTTGATTATTGCATTGTGTAATAAAAAGAAACTTAAAGAAGAATATTACTTAAAGTATACAGGTAGGGTGGCAATAGGAACACTAGCGGATAAAGTAAAATTGACAGAAGGAAACCGAGCAATAGTAAAATATGGAATGAGACGTATGATAAATAAACCTAGCTTAGGGATCAAAAATTTAATAAAAAGAAGTCTATGTAATGATAAAAACAGTATTTTATCTGAAGATATTATATTTGAATTAGCACCAAGGTTAAATGCAGGCGGTAATATGTGGAAAAATGCAAGAAAATGTATAGAGTTATTAAGTCTTGATTTTGATGATACAGGGAAAAATGAATATAAAGCAAATGAAATAATAGATATTTTAGAACAGGAGAATGACAAGCGCAAAGAAATATCCTTTGATAAATCAAAACAAGGCGAAGATGTATCAGATGCATTAGAAAAAATAGAAAGCCTAAATTTAAATGAGGATGAAGTTATATTTGTAGGAGGATATAAGTGGGATAAAAAAAATCTAGCGTTAATTGCTAGTGAAGTTGGGATGTTGAGTAACAAAATAGTAATAGCTTATGCAAATAAGTATGGAGAAGTTAGGGTAGCAGCTAAAAATAATGGAAAATGTGATTTGTTTAATATTATAGAAGAATTGAGAGATAGGGGTTTGGTGAAAAGTTTTGGTGGATATAATAAAGAGTCATTTGGTCTTAGTGTAGAGTGGGAAAAATTTAAAGAGTTTAAAAATAATTTACTAAAAATTGTCGAAGAAAATATAAAGACTTTAGATGCGATCGATAATAATAAATCAGATCATATGAATAAGTTTAAGAATGAGGCTATTGAGATTAGGCCAGAGGAAATAACATTAGATAATGTTATAGCATTAGAAGGCATGGAGCCATTTGGTAATGCTAATCCAAAGCCATTGTTTTTATGTCGCCGAATGAAAGTAAAAGAATTAGAAGAAAAAGGAGAAGGCAAACATTTGTCCTTAAAATTGGTAGGTGAGAATGATGATAATAATAGTGAAGGAATAGATGCAATAAAATTTAATTGTGGATATAGGGAATATGGGATAAGAAAAGGTGATACTATGGATTTTGTATTTGAAATGGGTAAATATAATAACAAAGTTCAAATGAGGATAAAAGATATAAATTATCGAAAAAGACTATATGAACAAGAATTGGAAGGAGATAAAAAAAGATTTAAAAGTAGTCCAGAAGTGGTATTAAAAAATATTTAAACGATAATATGGATTTATTCTTTACATGAGGTATTAAAATAGGAGGAGTATTTGTATGAAGCATTATGATAAAGAAAAAGAAAGAGCCCAAAATAGGAAAACGATAATTAATTTGGGGATCATTACAGTTTTTTCTATAGTATGTTATATTGGTATTATTTTATTGGCAAAATGCACATTAAGGAAAGAATTAATTCTAGGGGTTGTTGAATCGGTAGTGACTATTTTGTTTTTTCTGGAAATATTCTATATATTTAAAGTTGAAAATAGTACAGGGTACTACGAGTGTAGAGAATGTCATAATAGATTCGTACCAACCTATTTTACAGCTATAGTAGCGCCTCATACAATTACAAAGAGATTTTTGAGATGCCCTAAATGTAACAAAAAAACTTGGGCTAAAAAAGTAATGACTAAAGAATAAAATTCATTATATCTATAAATAAAAAATAAATAATACAAAACACGACTAAGGTGGATTTAATCCACCTTAGTCGTATGTATTAACAGGTACGTTTGAAAAGTTTTTAGCATATCATCAGAAAACTACATCAAAGGAGTGCAATAACACTTTTTATGATGATACTTATTACACTTGATATTATATACCATAAAATTCCATAAGTCAATAGAAAATATGGTTTTTTTTATTAAATATGTTAAAAAATATCAAAAATATACCATAGACAATCCTTAGATGTCAATAAAATACAAATAATAAGACACCTTGTGTCATATGACAAAGAGAGGTGTCTTATAGGATATTATACAATAAAAGCTATATTTGAAGGATCTAAAGCGCCTAAATCAAGACTTATAAATATGTAACCTGCTAGATCATAATATCTGAAGGTTAATAATGTTTTATCGTTTTCAGATGATATCCATGCATGAACCTCACTATTTTGAGAGTTTTCAATATTATCTGCAATAGATTTTAATAGCTGAGTATCTTCTACAGGAGTTTCATAGAATGACTCTGTTAGAGATTTCAACTTTTTTAATCCTTGTAATAACACTACATCATTGTTTTTATAAGCTTCAACAAAAATATCATGAATATTTTTATTGAAAATTTCAGAAATTTTTACTTCTGCACCTGTAGATTTATAAAACATTTTTCCTTCTAGAATTTGGTTTGAAAAAGAGCCTCCATGAGGTGTTGTGTATGTAACGGATAATATGTTTTTAGTATTGGCAACAATGTTGCAATCACTGTATGTAGTATAAATTGAGTCTTGAGATTGGAGTTCTTTTAATTCGTTTTGTATTTCATTTAGTGGGAAACTATCAAAATAATTTTTGCAGAAGGCGTTTACAACATTTATTCCTTCTTGATTATCTGGATTATCTACAACTGATGCACATACTTCTGCAACACCTACTACGAATCCAGCTGGATTTTCTTTATAAACAGTTTTTCTTATAAAATTTACTCCATCTGTTGTTTTGTATCTTGGCAATATTGTAAAGGTATCATTGGTATCTGTATAGGTAGTATCATGTAATCCCACTTCTATTACTGCAGGAATAACATAAGTCCTGTTATTTACAATTTTAGGTGGGAAGTACACTTTTTTAAGTTCATTATTAACACTAATTGTATTATCATCTATGGTAAGAACTACTTCGTCTGATCCTCTTTCTATCTTTACTTGACGAGTTTTTTCATTCCAAGAAATGTTATAACCTAATTTTTCGCAAATACTTCTCAATGGAAGCATTCGTTTTCCATTTATAGAGAATGGAGGATTCTCCAAATCTAAGGTTTCTCCATTTACGATTAATTTCTCATATGTATTATATTCGATTTGTGGAACGCTATTGGCCGCAAATGTTATCCCACTGAAACAAAAAAATATACCCAGTGTGAAAGCTAAAGTTTTGATAAATTTCATAAAATCAACTCCTTCAATATATTGTGGTGCATCTAAATGAATACACTTATACTTTAATATCGAGAATTAAAGGAAAAATATTTATGAACATTTTTAGGGTTAATATTAATTTGAGAATTAAAAAGGGGATGTGTTAGAATAACTGCTGGGGATAAGTAAACTAGCGCGAGGAAGATATAAAATAGGAGTAAAAAAGGTTAATAATATTAAAGGAATTTAGAATAGAAGATGTATAAGGGCAATTGGTGTAGTGATGAACGTGTGAAAAGATATTGTAAAGACAATAGATCCGATGAGAAGGCTATCTTTGGGAAAAAGCTCAATATAGATGGACTATAACATTAAAAAATGTAGATAAACCTATAGGATGTATTGATGATTATACATAAGGGTATTAAAAAAAATTACAAAGCGATCAATATAAAGCTACAAGCTAGTTTTAAAGATATGATCCATAGTGCACCCTCTTGACAAAACTTTATTATACGTGTATACTTAAAATCTACTTGGGATTAGGTAGATAAAAATTTCATAATTATGATAATGGCTAGGCGTTAGTTTAAGCGCCCATAGCTTAATTGGATAGAGCGTCTGACTACGGATCAGAAGGTTGTGGGTTCAAGTCCTACTGGGCGTGCCATGGTGATATATATTGATGTATTATAAGATATGTTAATATATATTTTTTTTTGCCGATACCACTGGTGGGGATAGGTCTAAGTTATTCACATTATCCACAAAAAATATGCACAATTAACAATTATGGTGTGGAAAAAAATTATGTAAAGGAATAAAAGAAATGAATTTTGGGGATAATAATGTATTAAGACTTTTTCAACAAGTTATACACGGGTAAAATGTAGATATATAGAGTTATACACAAAGTTATACACATTATCCACAAAATAAAAAGTGACAAAAATGTAACAATGGACAACAAATTGATAACAAAAGATAGGAAAAAAAACACATAGTGTAAAGCTTTGACAAATAAGGTTTCCCAGAGTTATACACAGGATTATGCACATTGTCCACAGTGACTTTGGGATTACTAAAAAAGGGGAGAGACTAATGCGTGTAAAGAAAGCTATAATACCGGCGGCAGGCTTGGGAACACGTTTCTTACCAGCGACAAAAGCTCAACCAAAAGAGATGTTGCCCATTGTGGATAAACCCACAATACAGTATATAGTAGAGGAGGCTCAGAATTCAGGGATAAGTGATATTCTTATCATAACGGGCAAGGGGAAAAATTCTATTGAAGATCATTTTGACAAATCGAGAGAATTGGAGTGGCAACTTGAGAGAAAAGGGAAAAGTGATTTATTGAAGAAAGTGGATAAAATAACTGAGGGTGTTAATATACATTATATACGGCAGAAAGAAGCTAAGGGACTTGCGAATGCGATACATCTAGCTAAATCGTTTGTTGGACAGGATCCATTCGCGGTAATGCTAGGAGATATTGTAACGGACTACAAGTATCCATTTTTGCGGGTGTTAGTGGAGATGTTTGGTAAGTATGGTGCCCCAATTATTGGTGTGAGCGAAGTAAAGATGAGTGAGGTTAGTAATTATGGAATTGTTGCGGCCAGTGCACAAAGTGACGGAATGCTAAAGATTAGTGATCTTGTGGAAAAACCATCTTATGATGCAGCGCCATCTAATATGGCTATCATGGGAAGATATATTTTAACGCCAGAGATATTTAATATAATACAAAATATCGATGTAGGAAAAGACGGAGAATATCAATTGACCGATGCACTAAAGGTATTATTAAAAATAAGGCCAATGTACGCATGTCAGTTTAAGGGTAAGATATATGATATAGGAAGTAAGTTGGGATTTTTGCAGGCCAATATTGATTTTGCTCTAAAACAAGATGATTTAAGGGACGGACTTTTAAAGTATATGTTAAAAAAAGTAGAGAGCATGGAAAAAGATTCTCAGGAGATTATGATTTGATAGCGATGGAATGGGAATTAGATTAAGAAAAAAATACAATATTGTGCATCTATAGAGGGTGCACAATATTTTTATCTATGATTGGAATAATGTAATAGATTAAAATAATGAGATTAGGTAAGAATGCACATTCTGTATTTTTGTTGCAGTATAGTATTTATATTTGTTGTAAAAACCGCATGGATTGTGGGGTTAGCTCGTACTGTTCTAGCGCGATTGAGCTATCGAAAAAGAACCGACTGTTTAAGCGTTGTTGCAAAAAAAGCCCCTACTTCTACGCCAAGAATTTTATGAGAAAAATTTGAGGTGTAGGTAAGGGAGGATACCGCTATATGTCTAGTGCGCCAAAGACATTGCCGAGATTATCGTGTATTACTAAACTTGCAGCGTAATCAAAAGGAGTTGGAGTTTTGTTGATTAAAATTAAATTATTTCCTCTAAAGTAGGTTATTAGGCTGGATGCAGGCTGAACAGTAAGAGATGTGCCTGCGACAATAAGAAGATTTGCGTTTTGTATTGCGCGGATAGAGTTTTCAAGAGTATCTTGATCTAGACCTTCTTGATACAGTACGACATCTGGCTTAACTATACCACCGCAGGTACACATTGGCACATCTTTACTACCGAATATATATTGTGCATCATAAAATTTATGGCATTTGGTGCAGTAATTTCGAAGAACGCTACCGTGTAGTTCGTATACGGTGCGGGATCCAGCACGTTGATGTAGGCCATCGATGTTTTGTGTTACAATAGCCTTTAATTTACCGCTATGTTCAAGTGTTGCTAGTTTAAAGTGGGTGATGTTGGGTTCAAACTTTAGCGAATTTATTTTATCGCGATAGAATTTGTAAAATTCATCTGGATGTCGCACAAAAAAACTATGACTTAATATTTCTTCTGGTGGGAACTTATATTTTAAGCTATAGAGTCCATCCTTACTACGAAAGTCTGGTATTCCGCTTTCAGTTGATACACCAGCACCTCCAAAAAATACAATATTATTACTTTCATTTATTAGTGTTAAAAACTTTTCAATTTTACTTTCCATAACATACTCCTTCCTATGTAGATTCTTTCACATGATTATTCTACCACGAATGCTAGGCAATTGTATACACATTTATGCAAGTATTTTGTTTGAATACGAAACAGAAATGAAAAAATTTGAGATATGGGAGGGAGAGGATGTTACCTTCACCAGTTTTAGACAATTCGCCAAATACGTACAAAAGTAGCAAAAAAAATACAGGTATTTTATCCAAAAATAAACTGAATGTTTATTCCAACATTGCCGCATAGTAGCAAAATTGACAAAAAGAAGTAAATTTGGAGGGCAAAAAAGAGCGTTTGAAAAATATTATCAAAAAACAAAGAAGTGCTGATGTAGCTAGATTTAGGCGATAATATTACAAAAATATTACAAGTTTATTACATGTATTTTCAAGTTATTGACGCAAAAAAACCAGGATGATATAATTGTTCTAGAGATTAGGTAGGTTAGAGGAAGTACCTATTCTAATTTAAGAGAAATAGAAGTCAGGTTATAAAGAATATTTTTAGGAGTAGGCGTAACCTGGCTTTGTTATTTGGACCTACTACCAAAATAAAAAAAAGGGGAGGATTTGAAAGTATGAGGAATCTAAAAAAACATTTATCAGTATTGCTAGTATTAATGATGGTTTTCACAATGCTAGCACCTGTATTTGCGACAACTTCATATAATTATGAAGAAGCAGCGCAAGCTTTGTATGGTTTAGGATTGTACAAAGGGGTGAGTGATAAAAATTTTGTACCAGACTTGGGAAGTCAATTAAACAGACAACAAGCAGCAATAATATTGCTTAGATTGTTTGGACAAGAACAAGACGCTCAGGCATTAACAGATGCTCAAGTAAATCAAGCATTAGCTAAATTTGCTGACGCAGACTCAATAGCTTCTTGGGCAAGAAAGCAAGTTGCATATGCAGCTATGACAGGAGTAGTAAAAGGTATACAAAGTGCAAACGGATTAGTATTTAATCCTGTAGGAGCACTAAAAGGGATTGACTATGCTTCATTAATTCTTCAACAATTGGGAGTAAAAGACTTTGATTATTTTGGTGCTCTAGAGAAATTGGCATCATTGAACGTTATATCAGTAGCCCAAATGATAGCGTTTGATAAAGATCAATTAACAAGAGACGATGCAGTAGGTATGTCATATGGAGTATTAACTGCACAAGCAGATAATGGTTCAACAGTAATTGAGAACCTAATTGAAAAAGGATTAGTAGAGAGAGCATATGCTGAAGAGCTAGGTCTAGTTGAAAAGACAAATACTCCAGCAGTAAATCCTTCAACAGAGCCTTCACAAAATCCAAATGGGGGAACTGTAGTTGGAACAGCAAAAGTAGAATTTGAGCCAGCAGAATCAAGAGTATTATCAAGAAGTCAATCTTTGTTTGAGATAGGACAAGTTAAAATAACAGCAGGAAGTGAACCTGTAGTAGTAACTGGATTAAAATTACAAAGAACAGGTATCAGTGCAGATACTGTCGTAAAATCAATAACTGTATGGAACGGAAACGAGAAAGTAAACTCAATTGGTAGATTCTCAACAGGAATAGCAAACATCGCATTCACTAAGATAGTAACAGTTCCAGCAGGACAAACTGTTAAGTTACCAATAA
>JAGCXC010000017.1 GCA_017961515.1 Clostridiales bacterium
TACATCCTCCACCCCATGCAATAGAGTATATCCATAAACATCTTTAGCATTTACATCGGCTCCATTTTCGATTAATAATCTTGCTATCTCTATATCACCATCAACTGATGCATAATGCAATGGTGTCCGTCCATTATTATCTTTAGCATTCACATCCACACCATTGGCTATTAATAATTTTGCAATGTCTACATCCTCCACCCCATGCAATAGAGTATATCCATAAACATCTTTAGCATTTACATCGGCTCCATTTTCGATTAATAATTTTGCAATGTCTACATCCTCTGCCCCATACAATGGAGTACATCCACAAGCACCTTTAGCGTTAATGTTGGCACCATTTTCTATTAATAATTTTGCAATGTCTATATCCTCTGCCCAATGCAATGGAGTACATCCATTTTCATCTTTAGCGTTAACGTTGGCACCATTCTCTATTAATAATTTTGCTATGTCTACATCCTTAACCCCATGCAATGGTGTCCATCCATTTTCATCTTTAGCGTTAACGTTGGCTCCATTGGCTATTAATAATTTTGTTATTTCTAAATCGTTACTAAATGATACACACTGCAATAAAGTCCATTCATCTCCAAATTTAGCATTCACATCTGCTCCATTGGCTATTAGTTCTTTTACTTTTTCAAAATCACCATCCCCTACAGCATTAAAAAGTTCAAGATCTTTTGCTGCATTCTTTAATAATCTTACAACCTCTAAATTGCCATAATATGATGCCTTATACAAAGGAGTCTCTCCATATATATTTGTATCATTAATGTCGGCTCCATTTTCTATTAATACTTTAACCACATCACAGGTATTGTTCCATGCTGCCTTATGCAAAGGAGTCTCTTTACCATTATCTGTAGCATTAACGTTGGCACCATTTTTTATTAATAATCTTGCTATCTCAGCATTTTTTGCACAATGCAACGGAGTATCACTATAAACATCTTTAGCATTAACATTAGCACCATTTGCTATTAATAATTTTGCAACTTCTACATTTCCCACAAAATGCAATGGAGTCCATCCACCCTTATCTTCAAATTTAGCATTCACATCTGCTCCATTGGCTATTAGTTCTTTTACTTTTTTCAAATCATTATTCCCTATAGCATCAAAAAGTTCTCTGTCTTTTGCTTCATCCTTTTTCACTATACTAGTTTGTTGAGCACTCATTTGTTTGCAAAAACCTACTGTTTGCAATCCACAAAACAACAGCATTGCAAAACACAAAATTCTCAAAAATCCTTTTTTCATAATACTAAACCTCCTACTTGTACACAAACCCTACTTTTTTAGATATGTTTCTCTTGTCTTTGTTTCGTTTTCAGGTTCAATCATGTTTCAGGTTAATTATATTATATGTAAATGAAATGTCACTATTCTATTTTGCACAATATTCATAGATACATACATATATAATTTTAGCTAATTTAGCAAAAGAATAATATATGTATGTATTTTTAGCATTCATCATTCTCATATGACTTAGCTTAATAATTGTACTATATCATCCTTATTACCACGTTCACGAGCTATATCAATTGGAGTACTTCCATCATCATCTTTAGCATTTACATCGGCTCCATTCTCGACTAATAATCTTTCTATCTCCACATCATCTATCCAATGCAAAGGAGTAATTCCACAATCACTTTTAGCATTAACATCAGCTCCATTCGCTATCAATAATTTTGCTATGTCTACATTTTTTGCACAATGTAATGGAGTAAATCCATCATCACTTTTAGCATTTACATCGGCTCCATTTTCTATTAATAATCTTGCAATCTCTAAATCGCCATCAAATAATACACGATGCAATGGAGTGTGCTCTCTAGCACTTTTAGCATCCACATCGGCTCCATTTTCTATTAACACTTTTGCAATATCTGCATTACTTGCACAATGTAATGGAGTATATCCCATACTATCTTTAATATTTACATCGGCTCCATTGGCTATTAATGCTTTTGTAAGATTCTTGATAAAAATAAGAATCTTTATAATGGGGATACTAAAAAGATATTTCTCAAAACATTTGAAGAATGCGTTGAGAAAAGCTATTTGACAGAATTTCTTAAAAATCATAAGGAGGAAATATACACAA
>JAGCXC010000018.1 GCA_017961515.1 Clostridiales bacterium
GGATAGTAACCATTATCTTGAGGAGGATAATAGGTATTATTTTGTTGAGGTGGATAATATCCATTGTTTTGAGGTGGATATTGAGGTTGTTGTGGATAGTTAGGATATTGTTGATTGCCATAATTTTGTTGTGGGTATTGATTATATCCGTTTTGTTGATAAGGTGGTTGTTGCATATTTGGATCTTGCATACGTGTCTTATCGTAATCTATCTTTCCAACCTTTCTAGAATTCATTCTAGCCTTGTCATATTGTTCAGACTTCTTTGGAATGAATATAAGTAAAGCAATAACAACTGCTGGGATGATTAATCCTATAATTAAAATAACTCGTAAAGCCTTGGAATTATTAGTATTTGTTTGATTTGAACTGCTACCAGACTCTTGGCTATTAATAAAATTAATAACTTCTAGATTTGCAGATACAGTATATGTTTCAAATTGAGCTGTAGTTGAACCAAAGAAAGTAGTATCTCCTTCAATAACTTTAATATATGTCTTTGTGTTATCGTCAGATTTACCGAGATAATAAACATGAATTAATGCTGGATCTTTAGAGGTGCTAATTCCATCTAAAGTTTCAAAAGATAATGCGGAGCCAGAGAAGGATAATTCAATATTTGGATATGCATTATCATCAGTGATTGCAGCACCTGAATATTGAGTAGTTGTCTTCTTAGATAATGAATCTGCTTTTTCTTTTGAGATTGTTCCAACTAATCCTTTATAAGATACAGGAACATCATATGCTGTAGCTTCTCCAACAATCTTCAAATAATAAGACTCAGGAATCTTAAACAAGTTATCTCCTTGGTATACAAAATACACGCTAGAAGATGCAGCTGTCTTAGATAATGTGTCTTGTGGAATATAGTAATATTGTGTTTCGTCATCTGCTAAAGCAATGCCTCTATTGAGTGCAAATAAGCAGAAAGAGAACATTAAAAATGTCATTACTAATATTGATATAAATATATATTTCTTGGCTTTACTCATAATACTTTAGTATACAACAAAAAATCTTAAAAATAAAGAGCGTTATATTATTTTTTACTTTCAAGTAAAAGACAATATAAAAAATATATTCAAAGATTGAAAAATAAAGGCATTATGTGTAAAATAAACCTTATGGAAATGTTGCATGGTTTTGATCCTGTTTTTAATGAAAATAGCAAGATTTTAATTCTTGGTAGTTTTCCTAGTGTTTTATCTAGAGAAACATCATTCTATTATGGAAATCCAAGAAATAGATTTTGGAAACTTATTGCAAAAATAGCAAATGATATAGAACCAACAACTAACGAAGATAAAAAAGCATTTCTTTTGAAACACAATATTGCTCTTTGGGATATTCTCATGGAGTGTGAGATAAAAGGATCTGCAGATTCATCCATTAAGGGATATGAAGTAGCAGACTTGAGTATAGTTTTATCCAAAGCAAATATTGAAAAGATATTTCTCAATGGAAAGAAAAGTTATGAGGTGTTTTGTAAGAGATATCCAGAGCTAATTAAGATTGCAACTTATCTTCCGTCCACATCTCCAGCAAATGTGTCTTTCGATGAAAAGATATGGTTAGAATCACTAAAAGGATTAATATGAGAGCATTAGATTTAGTTCATGATACCATTAAAAAATATATTAAGCCAGGCGATATTTGTATAGATGCAACAATGGGCCGTGGCTATGATACATCTTATCTATCTAAGCTAGTAGGAGAAAATGGAAAGGTGGTATCTTTTGATATTCAGCAGTCCGCCTTAGATTCTACAAAACAATTACTAAAAGATAGAGGACAAAATAATTGTGAACTCATATTAGATTCACACGAGAATATGTGTAAATATTTAGAAGAAGATAGTGTTTCTTGTATTCTTTTCAATTTAGGATATCTTCCAAGTGGAGACCATAATATATATACGCATGCAAAATCCACAATAAAAGCTATTGAAGATGGTCTAAAACTTCTTAAGAAGGACGGAATAATGTGTGTATCTATCTATTATGGCGGAGATTCTGGATATGAAGAAAGAGATGAACTATTACCATACCTTAGAAATATGGATGATAGTAAATATCAAGTTATTATGGCATCTTTCTATAATTGGAAGAATGATCCACCTATTCCAGTATTTATTACAAAGGTGTAATATGGATGATAATAGAAAGAAAGTATTATTATTGTTTAAGAAACAAAAAGAACTATTAGATACATTTGTATCTAGAGATGCAATTTCTAAGGAACAATATATTATATCTTTAAATGGATTAATAGAAAAAATGAATATAACAAAAGAAGAATTAGAGGAGATACAAAAAGATGTTCTTTAATGATATTACAATTGGTATGAAAAATGATTTAGATCCAGTTGAAGTAAAAGAAGATGAAATGTTAGCTTTTGCTGAAAAATATGATAACTGTCCTATACATACAGATATAGAATATGCAAAGACAACAAAGTTTGGCAAAATCTTGTCTCCTGGATTATTAACATATGCTCTTGTTTGGAGTAAGTATTTAGAAAAAGATTTCTTTGGCGAAGAACTAATTGCTGGCAAATCTACAAAAATGGAATGGCATGCACCTGTTTTTGCAGGAGAAATCTTATATGGAAAGGTAGAGGTTATAGATAAAATAGATAGAAATCCAAAGAACGGCATTGTTGTTATACAAATAAACGTTTATAATAAAGAGGATGCCTTGCTATTATCTAGCACTACAGAGGCAATTGTTAAAAAGAAAATAAATGGATAAGAAAGAGTTATTTTTAGTTCCTTATTCCCACTTAGATACACAATGGAGATGGGATTATCCTACAACCATAAAATGGTTGATTCGTAGGACTATGCGCAAGAACTTTAGACTCTTTAAAAAATATCCCCATTATGTTTTCAATTTTACTGGTTCTAGAAGATATTCTTTAATGAAAGAATACTATCCAGAAGATTATAAGAAAGTCCAAGAATATGTAAAGATGGGTAAATGGGTGCCAGGAGGCGCTTGTATAGATGAAACAGACGCATTAACACCAAGTGCAGAATCTTTAATTAGAAACATACTATATGGAAGGGAGTATCAAAAGAAAGAATTTGGAGTGGTTTATAAGGATTATATGCTTCCAGATTGTTTCGGATTCCCAACGAATTTCCCAACATTATTAAAACATTGTGATGTTACAGGTTTTTCTACAGGAAAACTTGAATGGCATTCTGCAAATGGTATTCCATTTAACCAAGGAATATGGGAAGGACCAGATGGTTCTAAATTACTTTGTGCTTTAAATCCTGGCAATTATATGTCCCATATGTTTGTTCCACCAACAAAAATTAAGAAGAGAACACAGAAGGTGGAAGAAGTTGGCGAGAAGACGGGTGTTTATAAATCTTACCAATATTATGGTGTAGGTGATTTTGGTGGATCTCCAAGTCTCATTTCAATTTGGAATGCAGAAAGAGATATTAAAAAGCCAGGTGATATTAAAGTCGTTCAAGGTGCGTCCGAAGATTTTTATAAAAATTTAACAGATGATGAGATATCTAAGTTTGACACTTATACAGGCGATTTGCTTTTGATAGAACATTCAGCAGGAACATTGACAACTAATGGACCTATAAAAAGATTAAATAGAATGAATGAAAGAATGGCATATGCAGCAGAATATGTTGCTTTGCTTGCTGAAAAGGTTGCTGGTGTTCCATATCCTAAAGAAGAAATAGAGAAGACTTGGTATAAAGTTGTTGGCAGCCAAATGCACGATATTATTCCAGGTACATGTCTACCAAGTGCTTATAAGTATTCATATAATGACGAAATTATTGCACTAAAGACTTGGAGAAAAATAATAGATGATTCTATCCAAGCGATATATCCACATCTAGAGGGTGGTGAGATAGTTATCTTTAATCCAGCTGATTATGAAAGACAAACAATTTGCGAATTTGAAATACCAGGTTTTGATTTTTCTAAGAAATATGGTTTGAAAGATAGCGAAGGTAATATATACCCAATTAGTTTAACCAACAAGAACACTATGATATCTGCCCCATATCTCAAACCATTTGAGATTAAGAGATATAGTATTGTAACAGTAGAGAAGAAAAAGACACCATTAACATTTAAACTAGATAATGGAATAACGATGGAAAATGAGTATATCTCTATATCCATTTCAAAAGAAGGGGAGATTTACTCAATTAAAGATAAAGTTAAAGGGAAGGAAATTCTTGAATCTCCATTGGCATATCATCTTCTCGAGGAAAAGCCTGTTAAATATCCAGGTTGGAATATGTATTGGAAAGATAGACAAAAGGAACCAAAGGATGTTCTAACTAAGGGATATGTTCAAATAATAGAAGATAACTCTACAAGAAAGAAGATATCTATTACCACACAATATAATAAATCTACTTTTACAAAGATTGTATCTCTTGGCAAAGATGACAAGATGATTACCTTTGAAGAACAATTGGAATGGAAAGAAAAAGGGAAGTCTTTAAAAGTTGCTTTGCCTCTTGCTATGGATAATCCAACATTCCTAACAAATATGGAAACATGTTTTGTTGAAAAGGGAGTAAATAACGAGAAACAATTTGAAGTACCTTCTAGATATCTTGTTAAAGCAATGAGTGATCAATATGGCGTAGCTTTAATAGAGAATTGTAAATATGGATATGATATTCCAAAAGACAATATGCTAAGAATGACTTTAGTATATACACCATTGGGAAATATAACAGCACTTAACTACGAACAGTATTTCTCTGACTGGGGAGCACATTATATTAGTTATGCGATTTATCCTTTTGAAAAAGATGATGCTGAACAACAAGCACAATTATTTAATAACACTAATAAAATCTATCTAGCAGATAAAATAGTGAAGGATGTAAAAGAGGCTAAATTGTTCGATCTAGATTATTCTAAATTAGGTGTCCTTGCTGTTAAGAAGTCTGAAGATGATTCAGGTATGATTTTACGCTTATATAATAGAACAGATGATACTGTCTCAAGTACTATTAAATTCTATGAAGATATTAAGGAAGCATATCTTGTAAATGGTGTAGAAGATGTTATTGAGAAGATAGATGTAAAGGACAATTTGTTGAACGTATCGATACTTAAAAGTTCGATTTGTACAGTTAAAGTCGTTTTTGCAATTAAAAATGAGTTAAATACAAAGGAAATTATAAATTCGGATAACTATAAAGATGCCATAGATTGTAAGGGCCAAATTATTAATATTGATGAGGGTTACAATAAGCTTAGTTTATATGTTATAGCTAAGAATAAAGACAAGTTTACCGTAAAGATAAATGATAGATATATTACTAACGACGTGTCATCATCCTATGGATTTATGATTTCGTATAATGAAAGAAAATGGTTGCTTCCACAGTTTAGTGCATTCCTACACACACTAGATCATGTATGGTTTAATTTCTATGCTGGTTTAAAAAAGAATTATGTAAACAATGATAAACTTGGAACATACTTTACTCATTATGATACAAAGGATAATTACTATAAGCACTTACATGTATACAGAATAGATGTAGATACAAAAGGTGCAAAATCAATAGAATTACCAAATAATGAAAATATTAAGGTATTATCCATGATAGCATGGAATGGTACTTGTATTGTTAAAGATATAGAAAAGAAAAAAGATATGCTTTATATCTAGTCTTGTTTACTTGGCAAACACTCAATAAGAGTTGCACTAGTATTTGATGTAACCTTGAACTTATTTTGAGCAGAGAATGGGAGGAAGAAATAATCTCCCTTTTTTATTTTCTTTGAATAATTATCTCCAACTATTTCTGCTTCGCCGTTAACACATATATAAACACATGGTCCATATGTCATTGTAAACGAACCACCATTCTTTATTGTGTATCTATTTTCTGCAAAGCATGTAGTATCTTCATATGTTATAAGTTTTTCTTTAATATATGTATCAGTATTAATTTCAATTTTTGGATTAACTTGCGCATATTTTTTTGCATCATCTCCGTAGATATCATAGTTAATACAATCTAGGGCAGTATTTTTATCTAATCCAATATATTCTTCATCATAAGATATATGATAATCTCCACACCATCTTTCTGGTTGAATTGTAAAATCCGTTGGTTCTTGTACTTCAACAATAGTGCATCCTGCTCCAATAGCATGAATAAGACCCGCTTTAATAAGCCAGATATCTCCTTCTTTTACATCTACACCCTGAAGGAGTGAACCCATAATATCTTTTTCAATTTCGCTTCTATCTTCAAGAGCAGATAATTCTTCTTTGCTTATTTTGTTTTTAAAACCAAAATATAGCTTTGCATTTTTTCTTGCTGCAATAACTAGCCATGCTTCAGTTTTACCATAACTACTATTGAAATATTTTCTAGAGAAGTCTTTTGTTGGATGTACTTGGAATGGGAGTCTTATAGCACTATCTAAGAATTTTACGAGGCAGTCGTATTTTCTATTGCCGAGGAGTTCTTGAGCATGTTCAGATAAAAGATCATCAAAAAAGATGTTTGTATCTTTTATAATAGATACACCATCTCTTGGTCCAAAATACTTAGGATTAATTGCTTTAACTTTACTTGCAATCCATTCTTCAGGGAACATGTTGTCCTCATCTGGATCATAGCCAGTTGCATCGTTAAATAAATCTTTGTACGTTTTACCGCCTAAATAAATTCTATAAACTCTATTTCTTTCAAAAAATATCGGTTGAGTTAATAATTTTTCCATAATTTCTCCTTAACTATTAAATAGTTCTTCTAGTAAACCCTTAAGTCCTTTTTCATTATACACCTTTTGATAATAATTAAGCTCCCTATTTATTATATCATCTAGTGCTTTATAGCTTCTCATTTCTATATCACAGGTATCATCATATAATCTAATGCCCGTGTCTACATGTAATTTTTTGCCCTGCTTAATTCTATTATTAACTTGGTTTAGTTCAGCATTGTCTGTATGAACATTATCTATCATTTCACCAAGATCTTTGTTTCCTTTAATGGCATATACTTCCATTCCATCTGCTTTTGGAACTTTGAATTCATACAATTGATTAAAAACTGCAGAGGCCGTGTCACAAAGTGAAGTAGCCATAGAATCCTTTTCGTTTGTTACCATATTGATATTCATTAGCATTAAACCATCATCGTTTAGATGGTCATAGACCATGTTAAAAAATTCAACTGTTGTCATTTGGAATGGCGCAGATACAGAGGAATAGGCATCGACAAGGATTATGTCATAAGTCTCTTGAGTTCTTGATATGAAATTTCTTCCATCATCACAAATAACATTTATGTCTTTAGGCATATGAAAATATTCATAGGACAAATCTATAATCTTTTGATCTATTTCAACTGCAGTTATATCACAATCTATTTGGAGATAGTTTCTAAGCATGGTCGCATATGTGCCAGTGCCATTTCCTAGGATAAGAATTTTAGGATTTTCCTTAACTAAATAAGGACTTATTAAAAGATAGTCGTAATATAGCTTTGTTAGTGAATCATCTTCATTAATTGCGGACTGAATGCCAAATATAACATTGGTTGAGAAGGAGTATTTTTTCCCTTCCTTATCTACCTTTAGATAATTATACATCGACTCATCTTCTTTAACTAAAGTGGCTTCATTCCAGAAAACAAAGGACGCATTGGTTGAGAATATTAACCCAACAGCCAAAATGAGTGTAAATACAGACATTACTATTGTCATTTTAACTTGTTTGCCCCAGCTAACTTTTGGCTTTTTAATCTTCACTTCGCTGCCATCCTCAACAGGTTCTTCCTGTTTGTTCATGTTTATATCTATTAGGTTCGTTATCAAATAGAGAAGAGCCATGAAAGCTATTGCTCCGCCAAAGAGAACGAATGAATTACTTGTTCCAATAAATGGTATGGTTAAGAATGTTGGCAAGAATGTTCCTAAAATAGAACCAATAGTATTGAGTGCTTCAAGAGTTCCAATTACTTTTCCAGATGCTTTTTCACCCATAGCATATTTAACTAAAGATGGTGTTACTTTTCCTAAGAAAAGAAGTGGAGGAACAAATAAAATAATACAAGAGAACAATGCAGCCCAGATAACTAGGTTGTTTTTTATAAAGAGGGCAAAGAGTGCAGTGATACCAGCAATTACATATCTTCCGACAAAAGGTATAATTACTATATAGGCACCAGCAAATAGCAATTCGAGGTATAGTCTTACATAGGATGGTTTTTTATCTGCTTGTCTACCACCCCAGTAATTGCCGATAGCCATTGATATCATGATAACTCCAATAATTAGAGTCCAAACAACCTGACTTGAAGAGAAGTAGGTTGATATTAGCCTTGATGCGGACATTTCGACTCCCATAAGAGCCATACCCACAATCAATTCTGTTACAAAGTAATATACCTTTGA
>JAGCXC010000019.1 GCA_017961515.1 Clostridiales bacterium
TACTATTGTCGATGATTCTATGCAATTTAGTCTAACAAATCCTAGCCCAAATTCCACTGTGAACGTATATTCAGGCAATAAAATAACTATATCATATAGTGGTGCAAAAAATACATATGGTACCGAAAATGTTACAGGCTATATCTCCGCCATAATCAAGCCTGGTGAATATGATTCAAAACCTCTATACTACGCTAGACTCAAAACAGTTGATACCCCGGGAGATGGGGAAGTTTGCATAAAAGTACCTCCTCTTGATGATGGCTACTATAATCTAATTATCTATAATGAAATAGAACGAGGTCCATATAAAACAAACTATGCAAAACCAGAAATACTAACAATATACGTATCAAATATAGTTGACAAAACTGCACCTATAATAAATAATGCTTATAGAAATGCTTCTAATACAACGTTTAAATTTACTGCAACAGATGATACTGAACTTGATCGTGTAGTTACATCATCTGGTTATAATCAATCTCTATTTGGAAATATTATAACTACAAATATAAATACTAATGAAGCCCAAACATCAATAGACGTATATGATTCCGCGGACAACCTAACCAGGAAATATATAGATGATATGATACTAGATGATACCCCCCCCCAAGTTGTCAATATAACATATGATGATGGCACATATACTCTAACTATAAGTGATAATGAATCTGGTATATGGAAGATAACTAATGGCGATGGTACTCGTACTTATCACGACTGTAGTACAATTGTTAACCATATTGTTCTTCCTGATCCTAACATTAGTTTTGAACCAAAATCCCTTTAGGGTAACATTCTCCACTATCTACACCTTAAATTTTTGTCATAAAATTTAAGGTGTAGAAGTGGGGGCTTTTTTTGTAACTATATACAAGCTTTAAACATAGTCTCTTTTCTTATACCTCTCCTTTATTAAAAGAAAAAATATTGCAAATATTATCAAAAAAAGATATAATTTACTCTAATCATTTAGAGGGAGGTTTTTTTAACTTATGAATTTTTTTAATCTTAGTAGTACGTTTTTAACCATTTGGGGATATGAATTGTCCTTTTTAGAATTTTTAGCAACAATATTTGGTATACTTAATGTATATTTGCTTGCTAAAATAAAAGTTTCTAATTACTTTTGGGGGATATTAAATGTAATTCTCTCATTTTTTATCTTTTTTCAAATTCAAATGTATTCAGATATGTTCCTACAAGTATATTATCTAGCCATGAATATATATGGGTGGTGGATGTGGTTACACCCAAAAAACAACAGTCAGTCCAACGATGCTAAACTGAAAGTATCAAAAAACTCGTTATCTTATAATTTAATTGCGGCATTATTAACTGTTATAGGATTCGTATTTCTTGGTTTCTTTCTAAAAAACATTCATGTTTTGTTGCCGACTTTATTTATTGAGCCATCTAGGTCTCCTTTTATTGATTCATTCATAACCGTTCTTAGTATTGTAGCTATGTTCTTTATGGCAAAAAAGAAAATTGAACACTGGTATTTATGGTTTATCGCTGATTTTACTTCGGTAGTGTTTTGCTACATGCAAAATATAAAATTTTTGGCATTAGAATATTTTATATTTTTATTCTTTGCCTTTTTAGGATATATGGAATGGAGAAAAGAATTGTTATCGGAAACTTAACTTTTAAAAAGATGAGTGTACAATTACTCATCTTTTCATATTTTTACTCCGCTACACTTTTCTTCTTCTTCATGTATGACGCAACAAAAGCAATAAGTACTATAACCATTATCATAATAGAAATGTGCTCAAATTTTTTAAACAACGGTCTTACCACTAATTCATAGTTCTCACCAAATTTATACCCTAAAAATATCAGTAGAAAATTCCATGGCACCATCCCCAACAAAGAATATATAACAAACTTTATAAAATTCATTTTTGTTATTCCCGCTGGCAATGATATAAATGTCCTTATTACAGGTAACAGCCTTCCAAAAAATACCGCACTCACACCGTGCTTATTAAATGTCTTTTCAGCTTTATCAAAGTTATCCTTTGATATGAAAAAATATTTCCCATACTTTAATATAAAAGACCTTCCTCCATAAAATCCAACCCAATACGTTAGTACAGATCCTAATAAGCTTCCTAACAACACCGCAACATTTGCACCAAGCAATGTTATCCTTCCTTCCGCTATCATAAATCCTCCTAGCGGCAAAATTAACTCACTTGGCAATGGTATACACGCGCTCTCTAAAAACATACCTAACCCTATTCCTAAGTACCCTAACTGACTTACTATGTTTGTTATAAATACGGCTACTACCTCAATCATTTTAACCATAATTTCTACCTACAGCTCCCTCTTATATTTGTTTTTCAACTCCAGATGACTCTATATCGGTCTGAGAATTTGATGGATTATTCTCTGTATAATTTTTCTTACTCTTCTTTGGTGTGTAAGTATCATAATTCAAAAAATCTGCTAAACTAACCTTTCTATCATTTGTAATGAAAGATCCCTTTACTATCTCATACGCCCTTTTTCTATCGTACAAATAGTACGACCCATTATTTATATATGCTGCGTCTCCTGGAAGAGTATTCATATCTACCACATTTAAATCAAATTTATTAAAATACATAATACTTCTTACTACTATATCAGGACTTATATTTGTATCTATATTGGCATACACTGTATCCACAAAGCCACTAGCTTTGGTTAAATATTTTATATTCAATTTTTGTTTTATAAATTCCTTTATAAAACTTTGCTGCGCCTCTATCCTTTTTATATCGCTGCCATCATAGTATTTGTTAACCTTCACCTTATTATAATGTCTAAACCTCATAAATTGCTCTGCCTTTTCTCCGTCCAAGTGCTGCTCGCCTTTCTTTAAGTGTATATGTAGCTTTTGGCACGGATCATCATATTCCATATCCACTGGTATGTTATAGTCCACTCCATCAAACAGATCTACAATTTCTCTAAACGCTTTCACATCTAAATAAACATAGTATTTGATGTCTATATTTAAAAAATCACTAACTGTCTTCATTGCTAGTTTCTCTCTTCCCATTGGATATGCACAATTTATCTTTGCAAGCTTCCCTTTCACTAAAACTCTTGTATCACGTGGTATGGATAATACTGTAACTTTGGGTTTCTTGCAGTCCACATTTGCTACCATTATTGTATCTGTATTCTTATTTACTTTATCTCCACCTAATATTAACACATTAAATGGTTCTTTTAATTCATCATCCAACACAGGCTCATATACTGTTGAACTAGCGTTACTTGCTACTTTACTTTGGGAGTTAACCCCGCCTATTGACACGTTCTTACTTAGTATCATACACCCAAACATAAAAAACACACCTAAGAATATGCACGTAAAACAAAGTATCAATCTTCTAAAATTCATCTTTAAAAACTCCCTACTCTCTTTTTTTGGCTTACTTTTTCCTATAACTATACTTCTTTAGACAAAAGGTCTCGTATTCTTCCTACATTATACATTTTATTCATACTTTTAGCAACCTCAAATTTTAAAACAAACTGATCTGATTACTCTCTGGCATCCCTTCCAGTGCACCTATCTGATCCAAAATATCAATTACAGGCTTACTCAATCTTGCTTCTGACCTTAATTCATCTATCGACAAGAATTTACCTTTTTTTCTAGCCTCCGCGATACTCTGAGCTGCTGCTTTTCCCAAACCTTGCAAAGTACAAAGTGGTGGACGTATTTTCCCATCCTCTATCAAAAACTTTTCTGCATCAGACTTATATATATCTATTGGTAAAAATTCTATTCCTCTTGCATACATTTCATTCACTACCTCAAGTATTGTCAAAATATTTTTTTCTGTCATCTTCAATTTATTGCCCATGTCTTTATACTCTTTTATTTTTTTCTGTACTCGCTCTTTTCCATATATCATTATCACAGCATCAAACAAGTCTGCTCTTACTGTATAATATGCTATATAAAATGCCAAAGGATAATACACCTTAAACCATGCTATTCTAAACGCCATCATCACATATGCCGCTGCGTGTGCTTTTGGGAACATATATTTTATTTTCTTACATGAATCAATATACCAATCTGGCACATTTTTTTCTTTCATTATTTCCTCATACTCTTTCTTTAACCCTTTCCCCTTTCTGACATCCTCCATTATCTTAAATGATGTCTTAGGTGGTAAACCCGCTCTTAATAAATACAACATTATATCATCTCTTGTACATATAACCTCCGACAATGTAGCAATATTATTGCGCACCAAATCTTGTGCATTATTTAACCAAACGTCAGTTCCATGTGACAGTCCAGATATCCTTATAAGCTCTGAGAATGTCGTTGGCTTAGTATCTATTAGCATCTGTCTTACAAATTTAGTACCAAACTCCGGCACTGCAAATGTACCAACTGTGCTATCTATATCCTCTGGAGTTATACCCAATGCCTCTGTACTTCTAAACAAAGTCATCGTTTTTTCTTCACCTATTGGTATTTTGGTTGCGTCAACTCCCGTTAAATCCTCTAGCATCCTTATCATTGTTGGATCATCATGTCCTAGTATATCTAACTTTAACAAACGTCCACTTATTGAGTGATAGTCGAAATGCGTCGTTATCGTATCTGAATTGACGTCATCTGCCGGTCTTTGTATTGGGCAAAAATCATATATTTCTTTATATCTTGGCACAACCATTATACCTCCAGGATGCTGCCCTGTTGTTCTCTTTACTCCCTCACATCCTTTGATTAATCTGTTCATCTCTGCTTGTGGCACAATCTTATTTCTTTCCTCAAAATAATTTTTCACAAACCCAAACGCTGTCTTACTAGCTATTGTCCCTATTGTCCCTGCCTTAAACACATTCCCTTCACCAAACAACACTTCTGTATACTTATGCGCCTTGGCTTGATATTCCCCCGAAAAATTCAAATCTATATCTGGCTCTTTATCTCCATCGAAACCCAAAAATGTTTCGAATGGTATATCATATCCATCTCTTTTTAGTTCCTGGCCACAATTAGGACAGTTTTTAGGTGGCAAATCAAAACCACATATACCTTTCGTGTCCTCCACAAACTCCGAATACTTACACTTGGTACATATATAGTGAGGCGGCAAGGAATTAACTTCGGTTATTCCAACCATATTCGCTACAAACGACGACCCCACTGACCCTCTTGACCCTACCAAGTACCCATGCTCTAGTGAGTTCCACACAAGCTTTTGCGCAATTATATACATCACCGAAAAACCATTCTTTATAATAGAGTTTAATTCCTTCTTTATTCTGTCCGCTACTATTTTAGGCAAATTTTCTCCGTATATCTCATGTGCTTTGGAATACGTTAACTCCTTTATCTCTTCTTCCGCCCCATCTATCTTAGGTGGATATGTTCCATCCGGTATAGGCAAAATATCCTCTATCATATCCGAAATCTTATTTGTATTAGTCACCACTATTTCATTAGCTAATTCATCATCTAAATAATAAAATTCCGCTAACATCTCTTCGGTAGTTCTAAGATATAATGGTGCTTGGTTATCAGCATCTTTAAATCCCTTTCCCGCCATTAGAATCCTTCTATATACTTCGTCTTTTGGATCCAAAAAATGCACGTCACATGTTGCAACAACAAGCTTTCCCAATTTTTTCCCCAACGCTATTATCTTTTTATTGATATCCTCTAACTCTTTTTTACTCTCAACTATATTATTCTCTAACATAAAACGATTATTCCCCAATGGTTGCACTTCCAGATAATCGTAAAATTTAGCAATCTGTTCTATTTCTAAATCACTTTTTTTATTAACAATTGCACGATAGAGTTCACCTGACTCACATGCACTCCCTAATATTAATCCCTCTCGATACTTTAATATAAGCTTCCTTGGCACTCTAGGTCTCATATAAAAATATTTAAGATGCGACTCGGATATAATTTTATATAAATTCTTTAATCCTACATAATTCTTGACTAAAATTATCGCATGATGAGTTCTAGTCTTCTTTATATCAACATTCCCCTGTAGCAAATTATTTATATCCTCCAATGTCTCTATTTCATCTTTTTTTAGTATATCCAAACACTTAAGTAATATACCTGCTGTAGCCATTGCATCATCTACTGCCCTATGATGATTTAGTAAGCTTACACCTAAGTGCTTTGCAACTATATTTAGCTTATGCTTACTAAGGTTTGGAAACATTCTCCTTGATAACATCAATGTGTCTAAAACTGAATTCTCAACCGAAAGCTTTAGTCTTGACGCAAATTCTTTTACAAATCCTAAGTCAAAAGGTGCATTGTGCGCTACCAAAACACAGCCTTTCGCAAACTCCAAAAACTTTGGCAACACTTCCTCTACTCCCAAACTTTCTGCAACCATATCATCTGTTATCCCTGTCAATTCGGTTATAAATGGCGGTATAGGCACAGTCGGCTTTATAAACTCCGAAAATTTATCTACCTCTTGTCCATTTTTTATTTTTACTGCACCTATTTCTATAATCTGCTCTTTTTTACTATCTAGCCCCGTTGTTTCTATATCAAATACAACAAACTCTGTATCCATTGTTGTATTTTGTTTATCCACCACTATGGGCATCTCATCTTCTAATAAATAGCACTCCACACCATATATCACTTTTATACCGTACTTTTTAGCCGCATCCATTGCTTCCGGGAATGCTTGCACCACGCCATGATCCGTTATAGCTACGGCCTTATGCCCCCAGCTACTAACTCTTTTTATTAGATCCGACGCTGACGATACTCCATCCATTGCACTCATTTGCGTATGAAGGTGTAACTCAACTCTCTTTTCATCCGCATTATCCATACGTTTTTCTTTCTCTTCACCCTTTAAGATACCTAATACGTAAATAGATACTTCTCTTATATATTTATCATATTGCGCATCACCTTTTACCTTTAAAACAGCCCCTTCTTTGACGTGATCCTTTATTCTAATCAAATCATCCTTCTTTAAAAATATCTTGCACGTAACAGAAGATGTATAGTCTGTCATATCAAACATAAATAATATTTTGCCATTTTGTAACTCCCTCTCCTCTGTCGATATAACTTCTCCGTTAAATGCAATCTCCCCTGAATCCTGTGTTATTTCTACTATTTTAATTAGTGGGTCGTTAAACACCTTTCCATATATATCGCTGCTTGGAGTTTTGGGCTTCCTATAATTATTTTCACTCTTTCGTTGTGAATTATCCACAGGCTTCGTTTCAGAAGCTATATTAGCACTGCTTAATATAGAATGAGTAACAACACGATATTCTTCACTTTCTTTCTCTCTTATGTAACTTATTTTCTCCTGCTCGGTTGGCACATAATTACAAAATTCCACTCTTACACTTTTATCAAAATAATCTTTAAGCAATTTCTCTATCATTTCGTTACATCTCTTGCTTAAAAGTATATCAGCACCTCTTGTCAATAGAATAATTTTTAGCTTACCATCAACCAATTTATACTGTGCATTTCTTAGTATCGCCTTTGCAATAGCCATATTACATGACAGCACAAGCAGTATATCCTTCCAATAATTGGCTAACACATCTTCTAGAGTAAAATCACTTTCATATGTAACTTTGATCCTAATTCTTGAATCTTTAAACATATCTTTAAGACTTCTTTGCACTGAATACACAACTGTGGGAGATATCAAATTATACGACACTAAAACCAGTTCTACCTTCTGGCTCTTCTTATACACATTAATGCATCTAACACTGACATTTTTTAAATAACTACTCCTCTTTGCGTTGTCCTCAAGATTCGGAAACACAGATAGAATGTTTCTTTTGTCATGTAATGTTACATCCTGCATAATATATTCCCCCACTATCCTCACATTTTCTCGATTTCCTCTATAAGCTCTTTTACAATATTACCCTCCGAGATTTTCCTTATTATATTGCCTTTTTTAAACAAAAGCGCCTCATTATCTCCTCCAGCAATACCTATATCTGCTTCCCTAGCTTCACCTGGTCCATTTACTGCACACCCCATAACTGCAACTACAATATCTTTGTTTATATCCTGTAGCTTTTCTTGTACCTTACCTGCTATTTCAATAAGATTTATTTTACATCTACCACAAGTAGGACATGAAATGAATTTTATCCCCGTTTTCCTTATCCCAAGTGATTTTAATATTTCTATACCTGTCCTTACTTCATCAACCGGATCACTAGTTAAGGATACCCTTATTGTATCACCAATCCCTTTAGCCAACAGGCTTCCTATGCCAATACTTGATTTTATTGTACCAATCCACTTTGTACCTGCCTCTGTTACTCCAACATGTAGTGGATAATCTGTTTTTTCGTTCATCAACGTGTACGCATCTATAGTTTTTTTAACATCAGATGCTTTTAGTGAAACTACTATATCTCCAAAATCTAAATCTTCTAGAATTTTAGCGTTCTCTATTGCACTATAAACCATCGCATCCGTTGTCACACCATACTTTTCTACTATGTGCTTTGGCAATGAACCGCTATTTACTCCAACTCGTATAGGAACTTTATATTGTTTTGCAACCTCAACTATCTTTTTTATTCTATCCACACTTCCTATATTCCCTGGATTAATTCTTATTTTGTCTGCACCATTTTTTATGCTGTCTATAGCCAATCTATAGTCAAAATGTATATCTGCAACTAATGGTATATTTATATCTTTCTTTATTTTAAATATTGCGCTACATGCATCATGGTCAAGCACGGCTACTCTCACAATATCACACCCAGCCTCCTCTAACCTTCTTATTTGCGAGACTGTGGATTTAACATCTCTAGTATCTGTCGTTGTCATAGACTGCACAGTTACCTTCGAATCTCCTCCAATTTGTAAATCCCCTACTTTAACCACTCTTTTCATATACACACACTTCCCTAATTTCGAATTCTTTGTACCAATCGCGCAATATCATTATACGTAGTCACTAATGCCAAACCAAGCAATACCACAATCCCTGCCATAGAAATTCTTGCTTCTTTCTCTGGCGAAATAGGTTTCTTTCTAACTGCCTCCACCATAAGCAACAATAATTTATTCCCGTCAAGTGCAGGGAAAGGAATTAAATTTGTAGCACCTATTGCTATGTTTATAAACGCAGTAATTTTAAGTAATGATAATACCTTTTCTTTTGTATTTTGGCCTACGCTAGCCGCATCACTCATCGTAGCGACAATACCCACAGGCCCAGTCATTTTTGATACTGATACATCACCTAAAACTAACCATTTTAATGTATAACCTACATTACGAATGTTCGCCCAAATATATTTAGTTGAATGTAATAACACTTCACCTAAATTTCCTTGATACATCTCAAAATCAATCCCTAAATTTATAATTGGCTTATCTTTTACACATTTAGGGACAAGATAAACATCTACTTTCTCGTCATTTCTTAAAAGTGTCACCTTCATTTTTTGGTCTTTATTTGCATTTGTATAAACAAGTATCTCCTGTAAATTAGACACATCCACATCGTTTAATGCTAAAATTTTGTCATTGGGTAACATTCCCGCAGTCTTTGCCGGATAATCTTCCAAAAGCTCTTCTATCGTAGTAGAATTTTCTTTCCTTCCCGTAACAATCCCTAAAACATATCTCTCCTCTTGTACAACCCCAGAAGAAACTTTAATATGTTTTTCTTCTTTGTCCCTAATAACAGTTAAATCTGCCTCTTCTTTGTTATACACATAAAAAAACTGCTGTAAATCTGTTGGAAGATATACTCTACTTTTATTATACTTAACAATTCTATCTCCAGCTCTCATACCCGCATTATATGCGATAGAATTGCTCTCAACATCAACTACTTTTGTTGTCTGATAACCCTTGATTGAAAAAATTATCACTAATATCACTAAACTAGACAATAAGTTTGCAAAAGGTCCGGCTGCAACTACAGCCATTCTAGCCCAAACTGATTTATTAGAAAACGAACCTTGATCAGTACTGCTCTCTTCTTCCCCTTCCATCTTTACATAGGCTAAAATCGGTATCAATCTTAATGTGTACTCAGTATCACCTCTTTTTATACCAAAAATCTTTGGTCCTACAAAAAGAGAAAACTCCAATACCTTTATCCCATTTAATCTGGCTACCAAGAAGTGACCTAATTCATGAATTATTATTATAAAATTAAAAGCTAATATTGTTAATATTATTCTCAAAAAATCGCCTCCTAATTAATATACTTTTTTCTGAGCCTATCCTTTACCTCTTTATCTGCATGCAAAATATCCTCTACCGTCACCCTTGAAATATTTTTATATTCATAAAGCGATCTTTTTATTATATCTTGTATATCTGTAAAATTTATTTTATTTCTTAAAAACAAATCTACCGAAAACTCATTTGCTGCATTTAGCACAGTCGGCATAAGACCGCCCTCAATACTTACTTGGTAAGCCATCTTAAGACACTCAAACGTATCCATATCGGGCTTTTCAAATGTCAATTTATTGTACTTTAATAAATCAAGTTTGGCAAAATTGTTTTTTACTCTATCAGGATACATTATAGCATGGCTAATTGGTACTCTCATATCTGGTGTGCCAAGCTCAGCCATAACCACACCGTCAACATATTCCACCATGGAATGTATTATGCTCTCTGGATGAATAACAACTTCTATTTTATCTACGTCCATATCAAATAACCATTTAGCCTCTATTACCTCAAAGCCTTTATTCATTAATGTCGCTGAATCTATGGTTATCTTCCTACCCATAATCCAATTGGGATGCTTTAACGCCATATCTGGCGTAACTGTCTTTAGATATTCATACTTCTTACCTCTGAATGGACCACCTGATGCTGTCAAAATTATTTTTTCCACATCTTTCTTATCATTGCCATATAAACACTGAAATATAGCAGAATGTTCACTATCTATCGGAATAATCTTAATATTCCTCTTTTTTGCTTCATCCATTATTATATTCCCTGCAACAACAAGTGTTTCTTTATTAGCCAGCGCTACATCATGCCCCGATTTTATCGCCATATAAGTTGGCATAAGCCCTGCTATCCCAACAATAGCAGAAACAACTAACTCTACCTCTGGTATCATTGCAATCTTCTCTAGCCCTTTTTGCCCACTAAATACATCTACCTCAAAATCTCTTAGCCTGTGTTTTAACTCATCCTCTAATCGTTCATCTGCTATTGCAACACATAAAGGCCTAAACTCCCTCGTCTGCTTTTCTAACAAATCTATGTTTGAATTTGCAGATATCCCCAGTACTCTTATATTGTTTAGTTTGCACACTTCTAACGTTTGTCTACCTATAGAACCAGTGGATCCCAGTATTGATATGTATTTTGCCATATATCAAACACCTCCTAAAAACCTCATATAAAAATATATCATAGGTGCTATGAACATTATGCTGTCAAATCTATCTAATATACCACCATGTCCAGGCAAAATATTTCCATAATCCTTTACACCAACAAAGCGCTTTATCGATGATGCAAACAAATCCCCTATTTGCGCTACAATCGCCATCACAAATCCTAATATTCCAAAATACAAAAGCGACACATCCATAACATTAACCGAAATTAAATATTTCCCGTATAACAACATCACCAAGACTGTAGCAATTACACCACCAATAGATCCTTCTATCGTCTTTTTAGGACTAACCTCTGGCAAAAGTTTGTGTTTACCAATTGAAAGCCCTACAAAATATGCAAATGTGTCTGTTACACACGATCCTATAAAAATTATCCATATGTAATATAAACCGTGCTCCATAAGCCTTATTAGTGTCACAAATGCAAATAAAAATGGTATATATAAAATTCCAAACACCGTTACAGCTAAATCAATTATTTTATATCTATGATTTTTTAACACAGCCAGAATCGCCAATACAAGCAATAAAACATACATTCCTCCAGCTAACATAACACTATCAGTTTTAAAACTACTAAATTTTAAAACTGGCACTAACAGCAATGCTGTAGATGCGTATAATATAATTTTGCTCGGCTTACAAGACATCTTTTCAAAACATCTTATATATTCTCTCATCGCTACAATAGAAAACAAGAATATAACAATCCCTAATGCTTTCTTATCTACTAAAATAACACCTACTAAAAAAAATACTATACTCAATGCAGTAATTATTCTAGTCTTCATAATAATATCTTAACGACCTCCGTATCTTCTGTTTCTTTTATAATACATCTTTATTGTATCATCAAAATTTTTTTTTGTAAAATCTGGCCACAATACATCTAAAAAAAATAACTCTGAATATGCACTCTGCCACATCAAAAAATTACTCAACCTCATCTCTCCACTAGTACGTATTATTATGTCAGGATCAGGAATATCTTTTGTATACACATTACCAGATATAACCTCTTGGGTAATATCATCTATATTTAATGTTCCATTTTGCACATCGGCTGCTATTTTCTTCATGGCATAAACAATTTCTTGTCTTCCTCCATAATCTAGTGCTATTACAAAAGTTAATCCTTTTTTATCTTTAGTTGCATCTTCCACAAAACTAATTTTTTCTTGTAACGCAAACGATAACTTATTTCTTCTACCTATAACTTTTATTCGCACATCACTTTTATCAAATTTCTTGCTAAACTCATCTATATATTCAGCGAGAATCATCATAAGATCATCTATTTCTTTCTTTGATCTATTCCAATTCTCTGTAGAAAAAGCATACACTATAAGATACTTTATCCCTATATCGTTAACATGTGCTACTATATTTTTTAATGCATTAGCACCTTCTTTGTGACCAATCTTTCTGGGCAATCCTCTTTTTTGGGCCCATCTACCATTACCATCCATTATAATACCTACACTTTGAGGCAAATTACTTTCTATAGCTAAACACTCCTTTTTTAACACAAACTAAATCTCCCACTCATATACAAACCAATATATTTATTACATCTTTATCTACTTTAGTAACCCGTAACACTCTAAAATCTTCAGTTATCGGCACATCTTTAATTGATGGAGCCTTTGTTATATCAAAAGTATATTTATATTTTTGAAGTTTATTTAGCACCGCCATTGCATCTTTTAATCTAAAGCCTGTCAATTTTTTTAATCCTGTAATCATACTTCTAAAACTTCACTTTCCTTCGCTTTTACTATATTGTCTACTTCACTAACATACTTATCTGTTAAGTTTTGTACATCTTTTTCTGCAACTTTTAATTCATCTTCAGTAACTTCTCCATCTTTCTTCTTATTCTTCATCTTGTCCATAGTGTCTCTACGGATAGATCTTATTGCTACTTTTGAATCCTCGCCTTCTTTTTTTATCTCTTTTGTTAGTTCTATTCTTCTTTCCTCTGTCAATGCAGGAAATAACAATCTTAATATTTTACCATCATTATTAGGAGTAATCCCTATATCTGACTTAAGAATTGCTTTTTCTATTTCCTTTAACAAACTACTATCCCATGGTTGTATCGATATAACGCGTGCTTCTGGAATTGTAACATTTGCAACTTGATTGATAGGAGTTGGAGTTCCATAATAAGGTACACTTATTTTATCTAAAACAGAGACATTTGCTCTCCCTGCTCTCATCCTCTTTAATGTATCTTTTAATACTAAAACCGTCTTCTTCATTTTTTCTTCTGCACTCTTGTACTCTTCTTTTAACATATCTTAGCTCATCTCCTACTTATAACTTATTATTATTTTATTTAACTATCTTAGTTCCTATTACTTCCCCTTTTACGGCTTTAACTATGCTCTCTGGATCATCTAATCCAAATACTAAAATTGGTATATCATTATCCATACACAAAGACGCTGCTGTCTTATCCATAACACCTAACTCTTTATATATAATATCTTTATGTGTTAATTTATCAATTTTCTTTGCATCTGAATTAATTGCTGGGTCTTTATCATATACTCCATCTACACTTTTAGCTAATAATATTATCTCCGCATCTATTTCCGCTGCTCTTAGCGCTGCCGCTGTATCAGTAGAAAAATACGGATTTCCTGTTCCACATGCAAATATAACTACTCTCTTTGTTTCTAAATGCTTTACTGCAACTCTTCTTATATACGGCTCTGCTATTTGCCTCATTTCTATTGCAGTCTGGACTCTGGTCTGTATGCCTCGTGCTTCTATGGCATCTTGTAACGCTAATGAATTTATAACAGTTGCAAGCATACCCATATGATCCGCTGTTGTCCTATCCATTCCTGTACCTGCTCGTCCTCTCCAGAAATTTCCTCCTCCAACAACTATAGCTATCTCTACACCCATATCATAAATTTCTTTTATCTTGTCCGAAATATTTTTGATTACATCAAAGTTTAGGCCAAACTTATTGCTACCAGCTAACGCCTCTCCACTTATCTTTAGCATAATCCTTTTATATTTAGCACCCATAACATTACCAACGCCTTTCTATTTTCTCTTCAAAAATAGGAACATAATATCAACCACTATGTTCCTATTTTGTATTATCACCAAAACATTAAATATACCATTAATGCCTCAAGCATAACATACTAACCTTTTATTTGTTTTTGTACCTCTTCTGCAAAATTTTCTTCCTTTTTCTGCAAGCCTTCACCCATCTCAAATCTTGCAAATCTTCTCACCGATATATTCTCTCCTATAACCGCAATCTTTTCAGTAATCAATTGAGATACTGTCTTATCTGGATCCTTTATAAATGGTTGTTCCATTAAGCAATTCTCGTTATAAAATTTTTCTATTCTACCACTAACCATTTTCTCAGCTATATGTTCTGGCTTACCTTCATTAATAGCTTGAGCTTTTAATATCTCTCTTTCTTTATTTAATACGTCCTCTGGTACATCCTCTCTTCTTACATAAAGAGGCTTACTAGCCGCAATTTGCATAGCTATATCTTTTACTAAAATCCTAAAGTCTTCATTCCTTGCAGCAAAATCTGTTTCTATATTAACTTCTACCAAAACACCAATTCTTCCATTTCCATGTATGTAGGACTCAACTATTCCCTCAGCTGCTATTCTACCAGATTTCTTTGCAGCTTGTGCTATACCTCTCTCTCTTAAGAACTCAACTGCTTTATCCATATCTCCATTTGTTTCTGTAAGAGCTTTTTTACAGTCCATCATACCTACTCCTGTTCTTTCACGAAGAACAGCAACCATTTTTGCAGTAATCATTATATTTATCCTCCTTAAAATACTCTTGTATTACTCCTCTTTTGTTTCTTGTTTCTCAACTTCTGCTACATCCTTTACTTCTTCTGCTGCAACAGCTTCTTGATTTTCACTAGCACTGTCATTAACAGCAACTTCATCTGGTTCTTCTACTCCATCTTGTCCTCCCTCAGTAAACTGAGCACCTTGATTAGCCTCAATTACTGCATCAGCAATCTTTGATGATATAAGTTTTACCGCTCTTATAGCATCATCATTCCCTGGAATTGGATAATCTACTTCATCAGGATCACAGTTCGTATCAACTATTGCTACAACTGGTATTCCAAGTTTACGAGCCTCTAGTATAGCATTTCTTTCTTTTCTTGGATCTACTATAAACAACGCTCCTGGTTGTTTCTTCATATTCTTTATTCCGCCTAAATACTTTTCTAGCTTTTCTTTTTCTGCTCTTAATTTAATAACCTCTTTCTTAGGCAAAACCTCAAATATTCCATTTTCTTCCATATCATTTAATTTATTTAATCTTTCTACTCTTTGACGTATAGTATTAAAGTTAGTAAGCATTCCACCTAGCCATCTAGTATTAACATAATACTGGCCACATCTCTCTGCTTCCTCTTTTATCGCATCTTGAGCTTGTTTCTTTGTTCCTACGAACAAAATTTCTTCACCATTCATAACTACTTCTCTTATGAAATAGTAAGCATCCTCCACTTTCTTTACAGTCTTTTGAAGGTCTATAATATATATACCATTTCTCTCTGTAAAGATATATTCTGCCATCTTAGGATTCCATCTTCTTGTTTGATGACCAAAGTGAACTCCTGCTTCTAATAATTGTTTCATTGAAATAACTGACATTTCCATTCCTCCATAAATTTAGTTTTTTCTTCCGCCAGATTCAACTTCGAGAGAAACCTAATAATAAAGGCACCTTCCCTCAAATCGTCTAACGTGTTTTTTTACCATACGATTATATCACTATATGTTTCATTTGGCAATAAAAAAAATAAAGTTTTTTTCAAAAAAATTACAAAATAATATTTAAAGTAAATTATAATAATAAACGCCCAAAAATTACTTTGTATAACAAAAATGCAGCAAGCACTCCATAACACCTAAATGCATTGCCACATTCATTAATATAATTTTTAAATTATATAGCTCTTTGGTTACTTGTACCAAATCTTCTTTGTTTTGAAGTCTTTCGTTGAGTCCTTCTTGTCTCACTATATACAATTGTAGGCTTTTCCTCTCCATCTACAACTTTTTTAGTTATAATACATTTTTCAACATTTTTTTCTGACGGAACATTATACATTACATCCAACATAATTTCGTCCAATATTGACCTTAAACCTCTTGCCCCAGTTTGCCTTTTTAATGCTTTTTCTGCTATAGCCTCTAACGCGTCTTCCTCTATCTCTAACAAACAATTATCCATCTCAAATAACTTTTTATATTGCTTAACCAAAGAATTCTTAGGTTCCTTTAGTATACTAATAAGCGCATTTTTATCCAATGGTTCTAAAACAGCTAAAAGCGGCAAACGACCTATTAGCTCAGGTATCAATCCAAATTTTAATAAATCTTGAGGCAATATATTCTTTAGGATTTCTCCCATCTTTTGATCCTTTTTAGATTCAATCTTAGCTCCAAATCCAAGTGTTTTCTTACCTATTCTGTTTTGTATTATTTTGTCTATCCCGTCAAATGCTCCTCCACATATGAAAAATATATTTGTGGTATCTATTTGTATATACTCTTGGTGAGGATGCTTTCTTCCTCCTTGTGGAGGAACTGCCGCAATTGTTCCTTCAAGTATTTTTAGCAATGCCTGCTGTACTCCTTCTCCACTTACATCTCTTGTTATAGAGGGATTCTCCGACTTTCTAGCTATTTTATCTATCTCGTCTATATATATGATGCCCTTCTGTGCTCTCTCAATATCAAAATCAGCTGCCTGAATTAATCTAAGAAGAATATTTTCAACATCCTCTCCAACATATCCAGCCTCTGTCAAAGATGTTGCATCGGCTATTGCAAATGGAACATTCAAAATCTTAGCTAACGTCTGTGCAAGCAAAGTTTTCCCCGAACCTGTAGGCCCTACCATTATAACGTTACTTTTTTGTAACTCAACATCTGAATCATCACAATCACTACCTATTCTTTTGTAATGATTATACACTGACACACTCAATGCCTTCTTAACTTCATCCTGACCTATCACATACTGATCCAAAACAGCCCTAATATCTTTAGGCTTTGGAATATCCTGTACCACTTCATCTTCAATTATATTCATTTCTCTTTCAACCAGCACCTGCGCACAAAGCTCCAAACAGTCTTTGCAAATATTCACACCTGGCCCTAAAACTAATCCACGTGTCTTATTTTCTGGCTTTTCGCAAAAAGAGCAAATTTCATCACTATTATCATATCTCCTAGACACCATATCACCTCTCCTAATTTCTCTTTGTCATCACTTCATCAACTAATCCATATTCCTTTGCTTCTTGTGCTGACATAAAATTATCCCTCTCGGTATCTGCTTCTATTGTTTCTATAGGCTTTCCTGTTCTCTCACTTAATATTTGATTTAGTTTAGCCTTTGTTTTTATTATGTGATCTGCATGAATCTTTATGTCTGTAGCTTGCCCTCTCGCTCCACCTAATGGCTGATGTATCATAATCTCACTATTAGGAAGTGCATATCTTTTTCCTTTCGCTCCTGCTGCTAACAAAAATGCACCCATACTTGCTGCCATACCTACACAAATTGTTGAAACATCACACTTTATGTGTTGCATTGTATCAAAAATAGCAAATCCTGAAGTTACTGATCCTCCTGGACTATTTATATAAAATTGTATGTCCTTATCTGGATCCTCTGCTTCTAAAAACAACATCTGCGCAACTACCAAACTCGCTGTAACATCATTTACTTCATCGCTTAACACAATAATCCTATCCTTCAACAGTCTAGAATAAATATCATACGATCTCTCTCCTCTATTTGTTTGCTCAACAACTACCGGTACTAAACTCATATTTGTCAAACCTCCTTTAATTATATATATTTACTTATTTATTCCATTATATACCCATATAATATTATATACCTATTCACTCATCTTTGCATTATCTACTAGAATTTTTATGCATTTTTTTACTGCCACGTTATTTCTAACATATCTCTTATCTTCATCACTAAATCCTTCATAGAAGTCCTCTTCAGTTACATTGTAAACTTTAGCAATATTTTCAATTTCCTCTTTTATCTCTTCTTCTAAAGCTTCAATGTTTTCTTTCTTCGTAATTGCTTCTATAACCAACTGAGCTTTTACTTCTCTTTTCGCTCTCTCTTCAAAACTTTCCCTTAATGTTTCTATATTAGAACCTGTGTACATCAAATATGTATTCAAATCCACTCCTTGATGACTTAATCTGTGTTCAAAATCGTTTATCAAATTGTCAACTTGTCTTTTTATCATTACATCAGGAATATCCACAGTAGCATTCTCAACTACTTTTTCTATTACTCTATTCTCAGTTTCGATTTTTGTATTATCTTGTGCTATTTTTTCAAGCTTATCCCTTATACTTTTTTTGTACTCATCTAATGTATCAAACTCACTTACATCTTTAGCAAATTCATCATCGATAACTGGAAGCTCTTTTTCTTCTATCTTCAAAATTTTCACTTCAAACACAGCTTCTTTGTTAGACAACTCCTTTTTGAAGTAATTCTCCGGGAATGTAACCTTTACCTTTAATTCATCATTTAATTTTGCTCCAACTAATTGTTCCTCAAAACCTTCTATAAACTCACCAGAACCTATAGTAAGCTTATGTTCATCTGAAGAACCTCCTTCAAATGCAACACCATCTATAGTTCCCTTATAAGAAATTGTAGCAATATCATCATTTTTTATTGCTCTATCTTCAACTGTCTTTATTCTTGCGTTTTTCTTTGCTGCAGTCTCTACCTCTTTTTGAACATCTTCGTCTGTTACATTATATTCAACCTTTTCTATCTCTATACCCATATACTCACCCAACTCTACTTCAGGCTTAACTGCTACCTCAAGCTCTAAGATTAAATCCTTATCTTTTCCTATTTGCTTTATATCTAGAGTTGGATTATCTATTGGCTCTATACTATTTCCCTTAACAGCCTCTGGATACTTCGATCTAAAAATAATTTCTACTGCATCTTCAAAGAAAATTTCATTTCCATAATATCTCTCTATTATATTTTTAGGGGCTTTACCCTTTCTAAATCCTGGAATGTTAAACTTCTTCACATTTCTAAAATACGATTTTTGTACAGCTTCTAAAAACTCTTTATTTTCAACTTCAATAGTAAGCTTAACTGCACTCTTTCCTGATTTCTCTGCTTTACACTTCATTATAATTATTCCTCCTATTAATAAAACCTTTTTTTATTTGTCCTCAAGCGAACCAATTATATCACATAATAAATAATAAATGCAATTAAAAAAAATATATCTTCAAAATTTCAAAAAAATATGCGCAATGCCTTTACATCACACATATTTTCCATTATTTTTAAATATCCTATTCATTAATTTCCCGCTCTTCTCCATTTATCTCTTTTTCAGCACCATTTTCTACATCTGTCATATCAATTTTCTTTCTATTATTTTCTATATCATTCACATTTGTTGCATTCTCATAACTTGGCGGATTCTCTTCTATATTCATATCCTCATGTCCTACCAGTCTATCATTTTCTCTCTCTTCATAACCTGGTGGTTCAATATCTCTATTCTCTAATAATATATCGTTTTCTATATCTTCATAACTTGGTAAAATGTCTCTTTCTCTCATTTCTCGTTCTCTGGTTATTTGTTCGCTTCTTTCTCTTTCTTTTAAAATATCATAGGTAATACCCCCTGCCATTCCCCCTATTAAAATTGATTCTAAAACAGACACTACTATTAAAAATATTTTTAAGCCCATTTGTCCCGCTATAGGAAAAAATCCCGCTGAAAAAAAAGCCCCAATAAATCCTATCTCAACTAAAATTCCTGCACCAATCCCAGCTCCTATCCTTGCTTTATTTTTCCAATCCATTTTACCAGGCCTCCTTTCGAAAAAATCTCTCTCTTACATATTCCACATTTATTATAAAATATCCTCTTTTTTGACAACAAAAAGGTGATAATCCTATATTTAAGATCATCACCTCAATACAAAGTATCTATATATTAAAGTCTACTTTTTCAATATCTTTGCCCACGAATCCTTTAATCCCACTATCCTATTAAATACAAGTTTACCTTCCTCTTTTGAATCCAATATAAAATATCCTATTCGCAAGAACTGGTATCTTGTACCTACTTTCTCATCTTGTAAGAACAACTCAGCTTTTGCATCCTCCAATACCTCCAATGAATTTGGATTTAGGTAATCCTTATATGTCTTGCCCTCACTATCATCAGGATTCTCTGCTGTAAATAAATTGTTGTAAAGATTAACCCTAGCTGGCACTGCGTACTTATCTGACACCCATTGTATTGTTCCTTTAACTTTCCTTCCATCTTCGGCATTACCACCTCTTGTAGTCGGATCATATGTACAATGAACTTCAACAATCTCTCCAGTCTTTTCATCCTTTACAAAGCTTTCGCATTTCACAAAATATGCATGTTTCAATCTAACTTCCTTACCTGGTGCAAGCCTATAGTACTTGTTAGGTGGGTTTTCCATAAAGTCATCTCTTTCTATATATACCACCTTTGAAAATTTTACTTTCCTTGTCCCTCTATTCTCATCCTCTGGATTATTATCTGCATCAAACTCCTCTAACATATCCTCTGGATAATTGTCAATCACTAGCTTTAATGGACGAAGCACAACCATACAACGTCTCGCATCGTGGTTTAATTCCTCACGTATACAATGCTCAAGAAGCCCTATATCAACTGTGCTTTCTGCTTTTGATATACCTATCCTTGCACAAAAATCCCTTATTGACGATGGTGTATATCCTCTTTTTCTTAGGCCTGATATAGTCGGCATTCTAGGATCATCCCATCCATCTACATAACCGTTCTTCACCAACTCCAGTAATTTTCTTTTACTCATCACTGTATAATTTAAGTTTAACCTTGCAAACTCTATCTGACGTGGACAATTTTTCAAATCTAAAGCTTTTAGCACCCAGTCATACAATGGTCTATGTGCCTCAAACTCCAATGTACACACCGAATGAGTTATCCCTTCTAGATAATCTGACAATGGATGAGCATAATCGTACATTGGGTATATACACCACTTATCCCCTGTTCTATGATGATCAACTTTTAGTATTCTATATATTACAGGATCCCTCATGTTTACATTAGGCGATGCCATATCTATCTTTGCTCTTAATACCTTCTCTCCATCAGCAAATTCTCCATTCTTCATTCTCATGAATAAATCCAAATTCTCTTCTACTGACCTATCTCTATATGGACTATTCTTACCAGGCTCCGTCAATGTACCCCTATACTCACGTATATCATCCGCTGTTAGATCACACACATACGCTTTCCCTTTTTTTATTAATTCCACTGCAAATTCATATAGTTTGTCAAAATAACCTGATGCATAATATAATCTATCTTCCCAATCAAACCCTAACCATCTTACATCCTCCATTATGGAATCAACATACTCTACTTCCTCTTTGCTTGGGTTGGTATCATCAAACCTTAAGTTACATATTCCATTATTCTGCTTTGCTAAAGTAAAGTTTAAACAAATAGACTTAGCATGACCTATATGCAAATAACCATTTGGCTCTGGTGGAAACCTTGTATGTATTTTTCTAGTACACCGTCCACTCGATATATCCTCATCTATTATATCTTGAATAAAATTAGAATAAACTCTCTCATTCTCTTCCATCTTAATTTAGACCTCCTAATTTTTCTATACCAACTCTTATCCTTCGCAATGTTTCTGTCTTTCCTAGTATATAAGCAATCTCAATTGCCCCTCCTGGCGATGCAGGCAATCCTGTCACTGCTGTTCTTACTGGCCATAACATCTGTCCATTCTTTATACCCATATCTTGTATAGCCGAAAACAATGCATTGTGTATCGCATCCTCTGTCCAATTATCTACTTTGTCTAGAATTTTCAAAGCTACCTTCAAATTATCTCTAGACATCTCTAGTGTAGTTTTCATCTTCTTATGCACATATATCTCATTGTCGTACTCCGGCAACAACAAAAAACAAGTTAACTTATCTGGAATATCCGTCAATCTTTCAACTCTTCCTTGAATTAGCTCACTTATTCTTCGTATATCTAACACACTCTTATCCAAGTTTTTATAATACGGTAAAGCAAGCTCATGGAATTTATCCTTGTCCATCATTCTTATGTACTCAGTATTCATCCAGTTCAATTTATTTATATCAAATATCGCAGGTGATTTGCTTATACCACTTATATCAAATACATCCTCTAACTCAGCTAATGAAAATATTTCTTGATTACCCTTAGGACTCCATCCCAAAAGCACTACATAGTTTACTATTGCCTCAACTAAGTAGCCCTGCTCAACTAAATCCTCAAAAGAAGGATCTCCTGCTCTCTTACTTAATTTTTGTCCCGAATTTTTTAATATTAACGGAACATGAACATATGAAGGCAACTCCCACCCAAAAGCCTTATACAACAAATTATACTTTGGTGTAGACGTTAAGTACTCATTGCCTCGCACAATATGTGTTATCTTCATTAAGTGATCATCTATTACATTGGCAAAATTGTACGTAGGAAGCCCATCAGACTTTATAAGTATCTGATCATCTAATTCTTTATTTTCTATATCAATATGCCCATATACAAAATCATCAAACCCCGTAACTCCTTCTGTTGGCATCTTTTGTCTTATAACATATGGCACACCTTCCAATAAATTTTTCTCTATCTCCTCTTTTTTTAAATGAAGGCAATGTCTATCATATTTAAATCCTTCTTCACCGTACTGAGATTGCGATTCCTTAAGCTTACTCAATCTCTCTTTTGTACAAAAGCAATAATACGCCTCACCTTTATCAACTAATTTTTTTGCATACTCTAGATATATATTTTTTCTTTCACTTTGTACATACGGGCCATAATCTCCTCCAATATCTGGACCCTCATCATGTTTTAATCCTGCCATCTTTAGTGTCTTATATATTACCTCTACCGCACCCGGGACATATCTTTCCTGATCTGTGTCCTCTATTCTTAGCACAAAATCCCCTTTATTTTTTTTCGCAATTAAATACTCATACAAAGCCGTTCTTAAATTTCCTATGTGCATGTAACCTGTTGGACTTGGTGCATACCTTGTTCTCACTCTTTTGTTCATCTCTAAAACTCCTTTTGTCATATACTCTTTTTAGTTATTTTTATTCTTTCAATTGCTCTTAATAATGCCGCTTTATTCCTCATATACTCTTTATGTGCAAGCTCTCTTCGCAAATTTTCTTCTGCTCTTTCCTTTGCTTTTTGAGCTCTTCTTAAATCTATATCCTCCGGCCACTCAGCCGCATCAACCATAAGCGTTACGGAATTACGTCCCACTTCCATGAAACCTTCACCAACAAATGCTTTCCTATCAACGCCATCTTTTCTTATCTTTATTATTCCAGCCATTACCGCAAACACCATCGGAATATGATTTTTCATCACACCTATCTTACCCAAAGATGTGTTTATTACTATCATCTCTGCCATGTCACCAAAAAATTTTTTATCTGGTGTAACTATATCTAACTTAAATGACTTATCCATATCACTACTCCTCGCTTTCCGATGCTTTTGCCCTCTCATATACTTCGTCTATATTACCCGCCATCAAAAAGTGCGTCTCTGAAATGTTATCCATCTTCCCTTCAATTATATCCTCAAAACCTTTTATTGTTTCCTCTACTGGAACATACTTACCCACCATACCAGTAAAGTTTTCTGCAACAAAAAATGGTTGTGATAAGAATCTTTGTATCTTCCTTCCTCGGTACACTACAAGCTTATCCTCCTCCGATAACTCATCCATACCTAATATGGCTATTATGTCTTGTAGCTCCTTATTGCGCTGCAAGATCTCTTGCACCTTTCTTGCAACATTGTAGTGTCTCTCCCCTACTACCTTAGGATCCAGTATCCTAGACGTAGACTCTAGAGGATCAACTGCAGGATATATACCCAAGTCTACTATTTCCCTTGACAATACCGTTGTAGCATCCAAATGAGCAAATGTAGTTGCTGGGGCTGGATCAGTCAAATCATCTGCTGGTACATATACCGCTTGAACTGATGTAATTGATCCTTTATTTGTAGATGTAATTCTCTCCTGTAACTCACCCAACTCAGTTGCTAATGTAGGCTGATATCCAACTGCGGATGGCATCCTTCCCATAAGTGCCGATACCTCAGATCCAGCCTGTACAAATCTAAATATATTATCTATAAACAACAATACATCTTGCTGCATATTATCCCTAAAATATTCCGCAACAGTAAGTCCACTAAGCCCAACTCTCATCCTTGCTCCAGGTGGCTCATTCATCTGACCAAATATAAGCGCAGTCTTATCTAATACTCCTGACTCTCTCATCTCATTCCACAAATCATTTCCTTCTCTAGATCGTTCACCTACACCAGTAAACACAGAATATCCTCCGTGCTTAGTTGCTATCCTTCGTATTAGTTCTTGTATTAAAACAGTTTTACCCACTCCAGCGCCACCGAACAAACCAATCTTTCCACCTTTCGCATATGGAGCTAGCAAATCTATTACCTTTATTCCCGTCTCGAATATCTCAGTCGCACCTTTTTGATCCTCTAGTGCAGGTGCACTCCTATGTATTGGCATGCGTTCCTTTGTTTGTACGTCACCTAGTTTGTCTATTGGCTCACCCAGTACATTAAACACCCTACCCAATACTTCTCTACCTACTGGCACCATAATAGGTGCACCTGTATCCACCACTTGCATACCTCTTTTTAATCCTTCTGTAGGAGACATAGACACCGCTCTTACTACATCATCTCCTAAATGCTTCATAACTTCACACACTATCTTCTCGCCGTCTTTCTCTATCTCTACAGCATTATATATTTTCGGCAATTCATCTGGCTTAAATTTTACATCTATTACAGGACCAATTATCCTGACTATTTTCCCTACACCACTCATGCTATACCTCCTTTTTAGAAATCATTCGGCAGCTCCTCCGATAATCTCCGTTATCTCCTGAGTTATGGCCGCTTGTCTTGCTCTATTATAATATAAATCTAATTCCTTTATCATCTTATCTGCATTACGCGTTGCATTATCCATCGCCGTCATCCTGGATGTTTGTTCACTAACAAACGCTTCCACCATCAGCCCATATATTATCCCTTTTACATACTTATCAACCAATATTCTAAGTACTTCTTTTACTGACGGCTCATACAAAAAACCTTCTTCTTCATCTGAAACTAATTTTATTTCTTCTTCCAAACTCTTTTCATCAAGAGGCAAAAGCTTCATTTCTTTTGTCTCAAATGACATTCCTGATACAACTTTAGTATACACAACATACAACTCATTTATTTTGTTTTCCTTAAACAATGTTAAGAACATCTCAGATACATCACTTGCTCTTAGCAAAGTAGGATTATGAACAGGATAATCAAAATCTTCATCAACATTAAAACCGCTCTTACTTAAATGACTCTTTCCATAAAACCCCGCGACATACATTTTGTCTTCCTTACTAACCTTATCTTCAACCATCTTTATTATGTTGTTGTTATATCCTCCTGCCAAACCCTTATCTCCGGACAACACAAAGTATGCTTTTTTTATATCACCTTTTGCCTTTTTAAAAAAAATATTATCTACCTTTTTCTCTTTCTTCAACACCTTTGCCATTACTTCCTTTACCCTTCTGTAAAAGGCTTGTGTATCTTCATACTGTTTTCTTGCCTTCTTCATCTTTGATACAGATATAAGTTTCATGGCTTTAGTTATTTGCTTAGTTTTCTTAACACTATTTATCCTTAACTTGATCTCCCTCATCTTTGCCATGATCTGTAAATCCTCCTTTAGTGGATTCCTTGAACTCAACTACCGCTTTTTTTATCATATCCTCTGTACCTACCGTTAGCTCACCAGTATCATGTATGCTACTTATTATCTTTGGATAATTCTCTTTTATATATACAATAAAATCTTTAACAAACTTTCTTACATCCTTCGTCTCAACATCCATCAAATACTTATTCATTGCTATATATAAAATAACAACTTGTTCTTGTTGCTCAATAGGCATATACTGATCCTGTTTTAGCACCTCCATTATTTTTTCACCTTGCATCAGTGTCTCTCTTGTTGTTTTATCCAAGTCCGATCCAAATTGTGCAAAAACAGCAAGTTCCCTATACTGTGCTAGTGTCATTCTTAATGTACCTGAAACTTTCTTCATTGCCTTTATCTGTGCCGCGCCTCCAACCCTAGATACCGACAATCCGACACTTATTGCTGGTCTTTGTCCTGCATTAAATAACTCTTGCTCTAAATAAATTTGCCCATCTGTTATTGATATAACATTGGTCGGTATATATGCTGACACATCCTGTGCCTGTGTCTCTATTATGGGAAGAGCTGTGATTGATCCTCCACCCAATTCATCGCTTATTCTTGCTGCACGTTCCAACAACCTCGAGTGTAAATAAAACACATCCCCAGGATATGCTTCCCTTCCAGGTGGCCTCTTTAGCAATAATGACATTGCTCTATACGCTATAGCATGCTTAGATAAATCATCATACACAATAAGTACATCTTTGTGATCATTATACATAAATTCTTCTGCTATTGCCACTCCTGCATAAGGTGCAATATACTGTAACGACTCCTTTTGACTGGCAGTAGACGACACAATCACTGTGTATTCCATTGAGCCAGTTTCCTCTAACTTATTTATTATGTTCGCAACAGTTGATGCTTTCTGCCCTATTGCAACATAGATACATATAACACCTTTGCCCTTTTGATTTATTATTGCATCCACAGCTATCGCACTCTTGCCTGTTCCTCTGTCTCCAATTATAAGCTCTCTTTGACCTCTTCCTATTGGTATCATAGAATCTATCGCTAATATTCCAGTCTCTAACGGAACACTAACCGATTTTCTATCTATTACACCTGTAGCTTTTGACTCAACTGGTCGCGTTTTCTTAGATAAAATTTCACCTTTCCCGTCAAGTGGCTCTCCTAACGGACTTATAACTCTTCCTAAAACTTCGCTACCAACCGGAATCTCAATACCCCTACTTGTGCCGTAAACTTTTGTTCCCTCTTTTATATTAGCGTCATCGCCCAATATAACACAAGCAATACTATCCTCCTCTAAATTCATGGCCATTCCAAACTCGCCATCTTCAAATTTAAGGAGCTCACCTTGCATACAATCATCCAGCCCACTTATTCTTGCTATGCCATCACCACACTCTATAACATAACCTACTGTATCTGCAGTAACCTTCATATTATAGTTTTCTATCTGTGATTTTATAATTTCACTAATATCACAAGCCTTAATACCCAACCTTCATCACCTACTTTTCGTATTTTTGTTCACCAGCCAACATGTGCTCTTTTAAATTCATTAATTTAGTCCTTAATGTGGCATCAATCACCCTATCTTTATATTCTATCCTTATGCCACCAATAATACTTTTATCCACTACATTTATTACATCTATGTCAAAGTCACAAAACTTTTCTTTATACTTGCGCTTTATGGCTTGTATTTCCGCTTCATCTAGCTCTAATGCAGATGTTACCCTAAGTTCTATTATGTTATGATAATCATTATACAACTTATTATAACTTTTTTCTATTGATGACAAAAATTTTATGCAATCCTTGTCTATTAAAAGCTTAACAAAATTTAAAAAGATTCCCTCATTGTCATCTTCTAAAATCTTACTAATAACATTTTTCCTATCATTTTTGCTAATACTATAATTTAGCAAAAATGGCCAAAGCTCTTTTTCATTACTACACAACTCTCTTAAATTACAAAGCTTATCTTTGTAGTCACATGTCGCATTTCTCTTTAGCCCTACATCAAATAACGCTTTAGCATATCTTTTGCTTTCCTCTACCATTATAATACACCTTCTTTATCTAAAAAATTTCTGACAACCTGCTTGTTTGTCTCGTTATTTAGATTAACCTCCATAACCCTAGATGCAATTAAAATAGAAAGATCCACTACTTGTTTTCGCAGCTCTTGTACCATCTTATCTCGTTCTTCTTCTATCTCTCCTCGAGCTTTCATAATTATCTTTTCTGCCTCTCTTCTGGTTTCCTCAATCATGTGTTCACACTCTTTTTGGGCAGCTTCCTTAGCTTCTTTTATAATTGATTCTCCATCCTTTTGGGCGTTGTCCAACTGCTCTTTATACCTAGTTTTATATACTTTAGCATCGTTTTGCAATTGTTCTGCGTCATCTATTTGTTTTTTTATGCTATTCTCTCTATCCTCCATTATCTTCATTATAGGCTTAAAGAGTAACTTTTTTAAGACTACATACATAACAATCAAATTTAGCATTGTCCATATGAATGTAGGTCCAAAATTAAACATCTATATTCACCCTTCCTCTTCCATATAGGGATATCTTCTCTTAAGGAAACTTTGTGAAAAGCAATCTTCTCGATTACTTTTCACATATTTTCCATTAACCAAGTTTAATTATCATCATAATAGCAGCTATAAGACCATAAACTGCTGTTGCCTCTATCAACGCGCCTCCTATTATCAACATAGACTGAATTCTATCAGCTGCCTCTGGTTGTCTTGCTGCTGCATTAGCTGCCTTTGATGTTGCAACTGCTAATCCTATTCCTCCTACTATGCATGTCAACAACGGTATTACCGCCGCAAACACCATCGATACTGGTAACTCTTTCATCCTAATCACCTCCTTAATCTTCCAATGCATCTCCTATATATATAGTCGATAAAAATACAAATATATATGCTTGCAATATCCCGTCAAATAAGTCAAAATATGCACTCATGATAACAGGAGCCAATATCGGTAGCATTGAATATGTTATCTCCATCGCTATAAATGCACCCAATATATTACCAAATAATCTTAAGCACAACGACATTGGTTTTATTGCTAGCTCTAATATATTTATAGGTAACATAACTGCTACTGGCTTACACAATGTTTTTATCCATCCTCTAAATCCCTTAAAATAGATAGTAGAAAAAATGATTGTCACTATAGTCATCAATGCACATCCCGCTGCAACATTTATATCTCTTGTTGGCGGGGTAATAGAATAACTAGGTATCTTATTAAAAACTTCTAAGTGCGTAATATTATATAAGTCCTTACTTGTAGGTATCACATTAAATATTGATATCATATTAGATAAACTCAAGAATATCGCCAATGTACCTATATATGGAACAAAATATTTCCAATAATGTCCCATCGTTTTTTTACACATATTCCCAATAAATTCTATAGCCATTTCAACTAAATTCTGTTTCTTATCAGGGATAGTCTTAAGATTCCTAGAAAAAATATACGCTATTATAACCAGTGCAACCATAACAATCCACATTGTGATCATTGACTCTGTCACAACAATATTTAGTCTTCCTATAGAAAATCTAAATATTTCACGTGTAACTAGCGCTTCTTGTATCTTTTCTTCCATATAAATCACCTTCTTCTAGTTAAACTCAAAAATTGCTAAGACCACCCAGTATGCCAAACACTACTATTATCAAGCTTCCTATAATGCTTCCAATAACGCCATATAATGTATATACTCCTCCAAAAGTAAAACACGCTATCACAAGAAAAACTACCGTCATCAAGAGCGACATACCATAATTAACTAAACTATGAACCAGCGAATCCTTTTGGCCCTTTATCACCACATCCATAAGATCACTAATACAATAAAACCTAATATAGCTTATAGCACTAGTAACAACAAAAATAACACCACCGCGAATATCTCTCTTGATTAAAATTATTAATACAAACACTAGCAGTGTTATTTGGATTATTCGCTCTTCTACATAACTTTCTAGGTCGCTTATCAAGTCATTCTTATCCATAAGATTTACCTCTTATCTCTTGACTTAACCTGCTTTTTCCAGTCCATGCATATCATTTATCTCCAAATTTCTAGTGTGCTCTGTATGTGCCCATTCTTTCTTACGTCTATTTATAAAACCTGCTATTATTATAGGAACCCACGTCAAGCTATATATCGGCAATAACAAAGAATATACTCCTACTTTAGGTGAAAATTTCCCTTCTACTGCCACAAATAATATATTAACGTACGTCACTACTAAAACCAATACCAAAAACAAAAGCACATCTTTTCCACTAAAAGTAGCTATGTCTAAACAACATAAACCTATTATACCCCTTACAAACGCATTTACCGTACTTATAACAATCACAAATGGTTGTATCAAATACAACGAAGCATCTATCGCAACCATATCTCTTTCCTTTATCCCTTTGATAAGTAGTGCTTTTAAATATCTACTTGCACAATCACAATGCCCTTGCATCCATCTTTTTCTCTGTCTACACGATTGCACAAGCCTAAGCGGCTTTTCATCATAAACTACTGCCTCATGTGACCACGCAACCTTCATATTCTTTTGTATCAACTTTAGCGAAAACTCTAAGTCTTCTGTAAGACAAATTGCTCCCCAGCCTATCTCTTTTAAAACATCCATTCTCATAACAAAACCTGTACCACCTAATGCACAGTTTAGGCCTAAATAATACCTTGGCAACTGAAACAATCTATTACTTATCCAATATGCTATAGAATAATTAGCTGATATCCATGAATCCTCCGGATTTTTACTATCTAAATATCCTTGTATTACTTTATGCCCCTGACACAACCTTTTATTCATCTCTAAGAAGAAATTCTTAGAAACCAAATTATCTGCGTCAAGTATACAAACAGCATCATATTCTACTTCCATGGCCAATAGATTGTTAAACATCCATTCCAGCGAGTATCCTTTTCCTTTTTTTACACTATCAACTCTTTCATAAACTTGAGCACCAACCTCTCTCGCTATTTCGGCCGTTTTGTCATCACAATTATCCGCTATAACATATATATCATACATGTCCTTGGGATAATCTATGTCATTTAAACTTCTTACAGCACTAGCTATGACCCTTTCTTCATTGTGCGCTGCTATTAATATTGCAAACCTATTCTTCACAGGAAACTCCGTTGCTGGCACTTCCCCTCTTTTTAGCCAACCAAACGCTGATACAATAAAATAATATATAAATACTATCCACAACAAGACTTGCAAAATAAAACCAATTATTGAACTAATTTCATTAATAGATAAATTCATTTTTATACCCCTCGCCAAAAAATCATTTATACATACAAATATTGTAAAACCATCAATATAAATAAACAACTTATACTGCCAACCAGTACTTTAATACAATTACTACAAATATCATAAATGCGATAGGTTCTTCGACCCTCCTTATAGTTTATAATATGTCCGCTATAATATCAAGTATACAAATTAAATAATTTTACATAAACTAACACAAATCTTTTTGTTTAATTATGTAGAGATTTCTCAAAAACTTCACCAGCATACTATAACACACTTTTTTTCACTATACAATATTAAAAAATAATCTACCAGCAATTTCTATCGGCAAAAATTTATAATTTTTCTAAAAATTCTTATTCTTTTCCCGTTGGTAGCAATAATTATCTGACCACATTCGTCAGTTCTAAATACCTCTATATTATTATTCTTTAATCTTTCTAAAACTACTTTTGATGGATGATTAAATCTGTTATCTTCCCCTACGCTAATAACTGCAATTTTGGGATTTACTCTTCTTACAAATTCCTCACTCGTTGAGTATTCTGACCCATGATGCGCAACCTTTAAAATATCTGCTCTTAAATTTAACTTATTACTCACCATTTTTTCTTCACAATCTTTGGTTATATCAGACGTAAACAAAAAATTTTTATCCTTATATTTCACCTTAAATACTAACGAATTATCATTTTCTCCCTCTAATTCTCTATTTATATCTGGATTCAAAAACTCAATTATTGTATCTTTATCAATAATAATATTATCTCGGCTTTTACATTTATATATATGCGTTTTTCGTGTATCTATTTGTGATATTAACTTATCCATATCTCCTCTGTAATTTGTATCAGGTATAATTAATTTGTTAACATCTACACTATTTACAACATTTATTAATCCTCCTATATGATCCATATGACCATGAGTCGCTATCATAACATCTATATTAGTCACTTTATTTTTTATAATTTCTGAAGCATTTATGTTTTCTCCTCCATCTATTAAAATATTTTTATTATGGTTTGTTTTTATTAAAATACAGTCTCCTTGTCCTACATCCATAAAGTTTATTTTGAAATCTCTGGGTGCAAAATTATACAAAAGTATTATAATCATTATTATCCCTGCTATAATGTTCCTATATTTGTTGAAAAAAATTTTTGCTTTATCAGATTTTTTGTACATAAAAATACTTAAAACGATACTATAGTACACCATAATACCTGTAATCCCTATATATACTATATTTATTGTTAAAAAATGTATGCTAGATAGCCCTTTTGCTATTATAAAAATAAACTTAAGCATTATCTCTATCAAAATAGCTATAGGTTTAGCTAAAATATAACTTATTTTTCTTACAATAAGCATAATTATTCCAGCAAAAACACTAACACTATGCGCATTAGATATTAATATATTTATTAATATAGAACTTAAGGAAAGTTTATTAAAATAGTAAACTTCTAGAGGCAAAACACCTATATTTACTGCAATACTAACTGACAATATCTCTATCAATACTTTGTTAATAGGCTTCTTTTCTAAATACTCCTTTATTTTTTGTGCAAATAAAATTATAGACAACGTGGCAATAAAACTAAACTGAAAACCCATACTGTAAAATGAAAATGGATTTATAATCAATATTATCAATGCTGCAACAATTAAATTTAACAAGGTTTCAGAGTTATAAAATAATATCTCTCCCATTAAACTTAAAACCGTCATTATAGTAGCCCTTATTAAGGATAGAGTAAAACCAACTACTAGCACATATAAGCCAAGTATTGCAATTAATATTGAGTTAACTAATCTGTATCTAATCTTGGCTAATTTTAATATACTTCTAAATATTATTACTATATACACTATATTAATGCCAGATACGCTAAGTAAATGAGCTAAGCCGTATTCTCTAATTTTTTTAATCATATCACAAGATAAATATTGCGTATCCCCTACCAACATGCTTTTTAATAAAGCTGATTCCCTCGGCGCCAACATCTCATCCATAATTTTAAATATTTTATGTCGTAGCTTAATTCCTATCTCTAACATCTTATTACTTTTTGTCTTGTCTCCAATTTTTATAAGATCACTCTTTACAAAAACTGTTCCATATATATTCTTCTCATATAAATATGTCCTGTAATTAAATCCCCCAATATTTCTACTGTTAGTTGGTAATTTAACTTTTCCTACAAAATATATCTCTTTACCGTATGTATAATTATCTTCAAATAAATCTTTATCTGTTATTAATAACAATTTTCTCGCTATTTCTTCTCTTTTTTGTTTAAATTGTACTCTTGTTGTTTTTATAACATAACAATACTTATCGTTTTTCACTGTTTTATCTGATATAATATTCGCATTTATTCTGATATTTTTCCCTTTGTATCGTGAAAAACTTGTGTCCAATTTCATATGTACTGTTATAAAACTACCATAAATACCGAATAAAATAGCAATAAAATATATTAATTTATTCTTGCTATTTATAAAAATTACAACTAACAAACATAACAATTCTATAACTAAGCATATAGTATAACTTGATGTTACGTTTCCTAAAACTATTCCTAATACATTAAAAATCAAAAATACTATACTTGGAAACTTCAAAACTCTATATTACTCCTTTCTATTTTTTAGATTAACATATATTGAAATATTTGTCAATATATGTAGTTTTTTTCTTTTCTGTACATATAGCACCACATTTGATATAATTATCTTATCAAACTTAAAGGAGATTTTTTTATGAGATGCCCATATTGTTCACATATAGAAGATAAAGTAATCGACTCTAGACCTAATGAAGACTCTTCTTCAATTAGGCGGAGACGTGAGTGCCTTAAATGTCACAAGCGATTTACTACTTATGAAAAGATAGAAAATATTCCTCTAATGGTAATAAAAAAAGACAAGACTCGCGAGGAATTTGACGCAAACAAAATGCTTAGTGGCTTACTTCGAGCCTGCGAAAAACGTCCTGTGTCTGTTTCAACTTTAGAAAATCTAGTTTATGATATAGAAAATCAAATTTTAACATCATTGACAAAGGAAATTGATTCTTGTACTCTAGGTGAGATTGTGATGGATAAACTAAAAGATATAGATGATGTGGCATATGTACGTTTTGCTTCTGTTTATAGACAGTTTAAAAACATAAATGCCTTTATAGAAGAGTTACAAAAATTACTAAAAAAATAGAGGAGGCTACTTTGTGAAACATATATTTTTATTAGGCAAAGAAAGTTTTAATTTTTATGATCCTTTTATATTTAGTATTGTAAACTCCTTATCCAAAAAATCTACTAATCCTTATGTTTCATACCATATATCATGCTTTGTTAGAAAAAAAAGATTCTTGCCAACAAATACAAATAAAACAACCTTTTTTAAGGTACATGTTCCAGGATTAGGACCTTTCTCATACTGGTTCTATGACGTTTTTAGTATATATAAAACTTTTAGATATATAAAAAAACATCATATAACAAATTCCACTATTGTACTTTTTTCTACTCGTAGTGGTATTTTCCTACCTTTTTTCACTTATAAATTTAAACTATTTAATACATCTTTGTTTGTATATTGCAAAAAAGATGTTATTAATGGCTGGACATTCTTAGTACGAAAACTTTGGTCCTTGTCTGAATATTTTTGCGTTAGATTTAGCGATATACTGCTATCTTCCGCTAATACATTAACTTCATATTTGAAAGAAACTTATAAAAGAACTAATCCTTTAATTATAAACTTACCCTATGATTTATCAGTCTTAGATAATGAATTTCATTCTTTTTTAAGTCAGTTTGATATTAAACCATATGATTATTATCTTGTAATTGGAAAGTTTTCTCAATTTGGTGGCATATTTAATATACTCAATTGGTTTAGTAAATCTAATACTACCAAAAAACTTGTAATACTGTGTCAAAAAGATTCTCCTTCATTTAAAAAATCAATGTCTTTAGATTCAAGTCAGGATAAAAGAATACTTTTTCTTAATATATCTCGATTTGAGCATTTAATTTATCATCTAATGAAATATTGTATAGCCCTTATACACTACAGTTTATTGGGTATAAATAAGCAATTTTTAAATACTGACCTTGATATTTTACACTTAATTATAAAAAGCCCTTTCAATCGAAATATAAAACTTTCAAATAAATTATATTTCGATGAAAAAGACTTTTTAGACGTAATTAAAAAGGCTGATTCTTTAACACCTTCTAAGCCTTTCTCTAAGCTTGATTTAGACAATACAAAAGTATTAAATCTTGTAAAAACTATAGAAAATTTGTTTTAGATTTCTATACCTAAACTTTTAAGGAACAAATACCTTCAAACCTTTATTTATAAATTCAACAACAACTGGTAATGAATCTCCTTTTTCCCCATCCACGGTTGATACTATCTCCCTATTAGCGCTTATAAAACACTTCTTAAACCTAAAAATTTTTACATTAGGATTATCATCTATTGTTCCATTTAACACCTTGAAAAATAACCCTATCAAATCAATATGAGAACATTCTTTTAATACAACAATATCCATCATCCCATCAGTTATACTTGCTTTCTTTACTATATTAGTGAAGCCACCTATATTCTTTCCGTTCGTTATAAAAAACAAAATTGCATCCTCTTTTATTTCTCCCTCATCCGTGTTTATTGTAAGCTTAAACGATCGTATATTTGCTACTTCACTTAGCGCCTTTATATAATATGCAAACGCACCTAAATTCTTCTTTAATTCGTTATCTGTTTTAAAAGATATGTCCGCAAAAGCCCCTCCTGCATAGGTATTAAGAAAATATTTTTCCTTATTCAAAAGACCTATGTCAACATGTTTTATCTTACCCTTTAGTATCACATCTATATTTGTATCAAAACTTGCTGAAACTCCTATACATGTTGCAAAATCATTACATGTGCCAGCTGGAATCACTCCTAGTGGAATATTTAATCCACTTTGCATCAAAACATTAGCCACGTAGTTTATCGTACCATCTCCGCCCGCTGCCATAATAAATTCATATTCCTCATTTTTTAATGTGTAAAGTAACTCGTGTGTTTTATCAAACTCCAATATATACGGCTGCACCAACACTCCTATACTTTGAAATTTATCAAAAATATACCCTAACTTATTTACTATAAAACGCGCTCCAGATAATGGATTATACACCAGAATTGCTTTTCTCATAAGCTTACATCATCCTTGTCTTAATTATTTTCTAGTTTTCTTTTTTGCTTTTATATCACATTTTGCTTTCTTTACTTTACTAACTTTCTTCTCTACATTAAAATTATAATTCTGTCCTGAATTATTATCCCAATTTTCTGCAGGATCTCTAAATGCCATTCCTAACTGTCCCTCTTTTTTTAATTTAAATTTTATTTTGAACATACCATCTGAAAACATCATTGGCATATCCTCGCAGCCATCCCACATCTCTCCGTATCCTATTCTCATATAAACTTGCTGTGCACCACTTGTTAACAACAACCCTTTATATCCTACTGTTATTTCATCTCCCACTGCCATCTTTTGCTTAGATAAAAATAAACCATTTTGTTCATACATCTTAGATTTGTTTAACATTTTTTAATCCCACCTTTTGTTAATTTATTTTCCTCCATCCTTTAGGATAAAGATTCTTCAAAATGTAATCTTGTTGTTTTGCCCAGCCTAAAGTAAATCCATCTAAAAGCATACCCACGTAGCCATTATCTTTTTCCCTTCTTATTAATGTCTCTCCCTTTAAGTACCTTATTAACTCACAAGAATTATATGGTAACGATATCGTATTTTTTATGTCGTCAGAATTAAGAGAAATTATTAATGAATTCGATGGCTCAAATTTATAATTTCTAAAATCCCCCAAATACCATCCATACTTCACAACTTTAATATTATCCATACTAGGCAAACCTTTTGGCACCATATATAAGCTATTTCCCTCTCTTTTGAATATCCCCTTTAATTCTATATTAAGGTTCTCTTTCTGAAAATCCCTAAACGCTTCTATATGTTTTTTATCTAAATTTATATATTTTATATCATCTTCTTTACAATTATTACCACCTAATTCATCTTCTCCTTTTTGCAGCATGGCTACAAAATGTCCTTCTCCTTTTAATTTATGTGGCCATAATCTAACTGCATTCTCTATTTCCTGATCTCCATGGTAAAATTCTTTCTTCGCCTTATCTATGCCATCTACCCTATCTATTTTTAATATTCTATACTCTTTATATTCATTTGTAAATTTATCTATTGTAATTTCATTCTCTAAAGGATCAAAAGTACACGTGGAATATACCAGCCTCCCCCCTTTTCGTAACATTTTATGTGCCTCTTTAAGTATGTTAATTTGCATTTTACTACATTCTTCATTTTTAAATTTATTATAGCTTCTAATTGCATCACTATCTTTTCTAAACATTCCTTCTCCTGAACATGGTGCATCAACTAATATCTTATCAAAATACTCATAAAAACATTGGGCTAAATTTTCTGGCGTATCATTAGTTACTACCACATTTTTAGCGCCAACCAACTCCACATTTTTAATTAATGCCTTAACTCTTTTAGGGCTAATATCATTCGATACTAACAGTCCCTTCCCCTTTAGTCCCGCCAATATTTGCACACTCTTTCCTCCTGGCGCTGCACAAAGATCTAATATCCTCTCTCCCTCTCTTGCATCTATAATATTCCCCGGAAGCATCGCACTAGGCTCTTGTATATAATATAATCCCACATAATAATATGGATCCTTTCCTGGCGATTCGTTTTTATTATAATAAAATCCATCCTCGGTCCACTTTATTGGCGTTAACTCAAATGGCGATATCTTTAAAAAATCTTCCACCGATATCTTCAGTGTATTTACTCTTAGCCCATAAAATCTATCTTGATCAAGGGATTTTATAAAATCATCATATTCATCCCCTAAAATATTTTTCATCTTTTCTTTAAAATCTTGTGGTAACTTCATAACACTATCCTCTCTAATCTTTTGTAACTATTATACCACATAGTGTCCACGTCATCTATTTTTTTTAACCATGATTTTTTCTATCTAAACTTCGATATTGTATAGCCTCCGCTATATTCCATGTCTTTATATCTTCACTTTGTTCCATATCCGCAAGTGTCCTAGACAATTTAAGTATTCTACTATATGCCCTTGCACTCAAATTTAGCTTATCAAATGCCTGTTTTAGCAATATTTTGCAATTATCATCTAGTTTGCAAAACTTATTTAAATACCGCCCATTAAGCTGTGAATTTGAAAATATCTTCATATTCTTATATCTATCTAACTGTATCTTCCTTGTTTGTATAACCCTTTTCCTTATTTCAGAAGAACTTTCTTCCTTTTTTGTATCGTTTAGTTCCTTGTACTTTACTGGATTCATCTCAATCTGTATATCTATTCTGTCTAATAATGGTCCACTTAATTTACTCATGTATTGATGCACCTGCCTTGGTGTACACGTACATGGAATTTTGTCATCCAAATAGTTCCCACACTTACACGGATTCGCTGCACATACTAACGTAGTCTCAGCTGGATAAACTACACTTCCATTTACTCTGGATATCGAAATATTCCCATCCTCCAGCGGTTGCCTTAATACTTCCAACGCCACTTTACTAAACTCTGGCACCTCATCTAAAAACAATACTCCATAATGTGCAAGAGATATCTCCCCAGGTTTTGGATACTTTCCACCTCCTATTAAAGCTATATTGGATATCGTATGATGAGGACTCCTAAATGGACGATTTCTTATAAGCGATTCATTTGGCTTTAACGTACCAGCTATACTATGTATCTTTGTTACTTCAAGCGATTCCTCAAACGTAAGTGGTGGCAATATAGTTGGCAGTCTCTTAGCTAACATAGTCTTACCACTACCAGGGCTTCCAATTAAAAGGCAATTGTGCCCTCCACTCGCTGCAATTTCTAGTCCCCTCTTAGCCGTTGGTTGTCCCCTAACATCAGAAAAATCAACATCATATGATACTTTTCTTTCGAATGTATCCTCTAATTCTAAATCATATGGTAAAATTTTTTCTACTTCATTTAGATGATTTATTATCTCTTTTATATTTTTAATAGGAAGTACCTCAATTCCTTTTACCACCCCAACCTCTTTTGCATTTTCCATCGGAACAACTATGCTTTTTATTCCCTCATCTAAACACTTCATAGCCATGGATAATGTACCGTTTACTGGCTTTACCTCTCCATTTAATGATAACTCTCCTACAAAGGCATACTCTAAAACAGCCTCTAACCTCACTTTACCCGATGCTATAAGTATTCCCAGTGCTATTGATAAATCTAACACAGAGCCCTCTTTTCTCACATTAGCCGGAGCTAAATTTATTGTCACTTTACCCTCTGGAAACTCAAATCCTGAATTTTTTATTGCCGATCTTACTCGCTCTCTTGATTCTTTTACTGCCGTATCACCTAATCCTACTACATCAAATACTCCTTCTCTAAAATCTATATCCGTCTCGACATCTATTAAATATCCATCTATTCCTACAATTCCACAACTTATTACTTTAGAAAACAAAATAACACTCCCTTTGACACGTTTTTGTATATTTTACTATAAAAATACAAAAATGTCAAGGGATTACCAAAAGTGTTTTTTTTAAGGAGCTATTCGATCTATAATATCGCATCACTCCTTCTTAATTCCCTGTATTATTATAAAATTCAACCTATATAGCAACAGGAATACCCTTTATACTGGCTCCTTTTTTATATCCTTCAAGTTTAAAGTCATCTACCTTAAATTCATAAAAATCCTTCACATCTGGATTTATAATTAACTTAGGCGCATCAAAAGTCTCCCGCTTTAACATCTCTCTTACTAACGGCACATGCCTATCGTATATGTGCGCATCAGCTATCACGTGCACTAGCTCTCCAACTTTAAGCCCTGCTGTTATCGCCATCATATGCATAAGTATAGCATATTGACATACATTCCAGTTATTTGCCACCAATACATCTGAAGATCGCTGATTCAATATCATGTTTAATCTTCCCTTTGTCACGTTAAATGTAACACTATAAGCACATGGATACAAATTCATCTCGTGCAAATCTTCATGATTGTACATGTTCACGATAATTCTTCTGCTATACGGATTATTCTTTAAGTCGTATATTGCTCTATCTACTTGATCAAACATACCTTCTTTATACTTATGTTTCTTACCCAACTGATATCCGTACGCCTTACCTATTGATCCATTCTTATCTGCCCAGCTATTCCAAATAGCACTACCTAATTCTTTTATATTATTTGATTTTTTCTGCCATATCCAAAGCAATTCATCTATTGCAAGCTTAAATGCCGTAGGTCTTAGCGTAATAATAGGAAACTCTTTTGATATATCATACCTATTTACCACACCAAATCTCTTTATTGTGTGAGCAGGTGTTCCATCTTCCCATCGAGCTCTTATTACTTGACCTTCCGATGATTCACCATTGTCTAATATATCATTACACATATGTATAAATATCTCGTCTGCCTTACTCATATTTTCACCTTCCACTATATGATTTTATCCTCTATTTCTCGCAAAACCTCTGCCAAAAATTCATCCACACTAAGGCATCCCTTGTCTCCATCTTTTCTACTTCTTACAGCCAAAACATTATTTTCTACCTCTTTATCACCTATAACCAACATATATGGCACCTTTTCTAACTGCGCCTCTCTTATTTTATACCCTATCTTTTCGCTTCTTAAGTCTACCTCTGTCCTTATTCCTTTTTCTTCCAATCTCTTTTGTACAGCCAAAACATACTCATGTTGATTCTCATGTATAGCCAACAACTTCACTTGCACCGGTGCCAACCATACTGGAAACGCTCCCGCATAATGCTCTGTTAGTATCGCGATAAATCTTTCTATACTACCAAACACAACCCTGTGTACCACAACAGGTCTATGTTTTTCTCCATCACTTCCTATATACATAAGGTCAAACTTTTCTGGTAACTGAAAATCTAGCTGTATTGTTCCACATTGCCATGTTCTACCCAAAGAATCCTCTAGGTGAAAATCTATCTTAGGGCCATAAAAAGCTCCATCTCCTTCATTTATCGAATAAGACATTTTCTTATTTTCTAATGCTCCTTTTAGCGCATTAATAGCCAAATCCCATTGTTCATCTGAACCCATTGAATTTTCGGGCCTTGTTGACAATTCCACATGATACTTAAACCCAAATACTCCATAAAACTTATTTATCAAATCTATTACACCAATTATCTCTTCTCTTATCTGATCATCTGTCATAAATATATGTGCATCATCTTGAGTAAAACATCTTACCCTCATTAATCCGTGCAATGCTCCTGACAACTCGTGCCTATGCACCAACCCCAACTCTGCCATTCTCTGCGGTAAGTCCCTATATGAATGTAGCCTTCTTTTGTACACTAACATTCCTCCAGGACAATTCATAGGCTTTATTGCATAATTTTCTTCATCTATCTTGGTAAAATACATGTTCTCTTTATAGTGATCCCAGTGCCCTGATCTATGCCACAACTCCTCGTTTAGTATTATAGGAGTTCTTATTTCTTGATATCCAGCCTTTTTATGTTCCTCGCGCCAGAAATTCTCTAGTATATTTCTTAAAATCATACCCTTTGGTAAAAAGAACGGAAAACCTGGGCCTTCATCTAATATTGTATAAAGATCCAACTCCCTACCAATTTTTCTGTGATCTCTTTTCTTAGCCTCTTCTATTCTCTCTAAATAAAGGTCCAACTCTTTTCTTTTAGGAAATGCTGTACCATATATTCTCTGAAGCATCTTATTTTTCTCGTTACCTCTCCAATATGCTCCAGCAACTGACATAAGCTTAACTGCCTTAACCTTCCCTGTTGACATAAGATGCGGTCCTGCACAAAGATCCACAAACTCACCTTGCTTATAGAAAGATATCTCTTCTCCTTCTGGCAAATCTTCTATCAACTCAACCTTATATGGCTCACTTAAATTCTTCATGTAATCTATTGCCTCTTGTCTTGGCATAGTAAAACGCTTTATAGGCAAATCTTCTCTTATAATAACATTCATCTCTTCTTCTATTGCCTCTAAATCTTCTGTTGTAAATGTCCTATCAAAATCGAAATCATAATAAAACCCATTATCTATTGATGGACCTATAGCAAGTTTTACATCCTTAAATAATCGTTTAACAGCTTGCGCCATTATATGTGATGCGGTGTGCCTATAAGCTGACTTTCCACCATCATCTTCGAATGTTAATATATTTAACGTCGCATCTTGATTGATTTCGTACCGCAAATCTCTTAACTCTCCATCAACTTCACAAGCCAAAGCATCCTGCATTAATCTTCTACTTATATCTTCTGTTATCTCTTTTACAGTAATACCTTTTGTATATTCCCTAACACTTCCATCTTTTAGTGTAATTTTTATCACTATAGGTCCCCCCTTTTTGATACTAATTATATAACAATTCCTCAACTATTTTCAAGACATTCTCTCTAAAACTTTTTAATCTATTATTAGATTCTTCATAACTTTTGCCTACAGCACCGAAATAAACTTTTATTTTAGGCTCGGTCCCTGATGGTCTTACGCAAAACCACTCATTATTCCCTAATTCGTAATATAAAACATCTGATTCTGGTAAATCTAACTTTTCCTGTTTCCCCGTAACCATATTTAAATATATTCTTCTTTTGTAATCTCTTTTAGCTAAAACACCAAGATTCTTTAGATTATCATCTTTATTATACCTTAACTCGTTCATAGTAAACTTTATTCTCTCTTGTCCATCTAACCCTTTTAGTGTATACGCTTTAACACTCTCCAAATAATAACCATATTTTTTATACAACGCTTGCAATGCGTCATACAACGTCATACCTTTTTTATTATAATATGCTGCCATCTCAGCTATCAGCATGGAGCTTACTACACCATCTTTATCTCTTGCAAATGTTCCAGCAAGATATCCATAGCTCTCCTCAAATCCAAATAAATATGTATAATCTCCATTTTCATCAAGCTCTTTTATCTTTTGTCCTATATACTTAAATCCTGTAAGCGTCTCTTCAACATGAACCCCAAATGTATAAGCTATCTTCCTGGCTAGCTCTGTTGTAACTATTGTTTTTACAACAAAGCTCTTTTTAGGTAGCTTACCTTTTTGATCTTTTTGCGACAAAATATAATCCATAAGCAATGATCCAATTTGATTGCCAGTTAATCCAATATAATCTCCACTACTATTTTTAACTGCAATGCCTACTCTATCGCAATCAGGATCTGTACCAATAACCAAATCAACGTTCTCCTTCTTCGCCAAATCTATTGCCATAGTCAATGCATTCATATTCTCTGGATTTGGCACCTCAACTGTCCTAAACTCACAATCTGGTAGCTCTTGTTCTTTTACAACTAACACATTACTAAAACCAATCTCTTTTAAAATTCTTCTAACAGGCTTGTTACCTGTACCATGAATAGGAGTATACACTATTTTAAAATCCTTTGCCTCTCTTACCACCTCTGGATTTATACTAAGCGTTTTTAGATTGTTTATGTATACATCATCAACATTACTACTTATCACTTCTAGTAACTTTTTTTCCTTTGCATGCTCGATAGACATAACTTCTATCTTGAATATATCCTTTACTCTATCTATTCTATTTGCTATCTTATCTGCATCTTGCAATGATATCTGAGCACCATCACTTCCATATACCTTGTATCCATTATACTCCTTTGGATTGTGACTTGCTGTTATAACTATCCCAGCCTCTGCCTTAAGGTATCTTACCGCAAATGACAATTCCGGAACAGGTCTTAACTCATCAAATAGATATACCTTTATTCCATTGTTAGTCAAAACCATTGCCGCCTGCTCTGCAAATTCATAAGACTTAAACCTTGAATCATATGCTATAACCACACCCCTCTTCATAGCTTCTTCACCCTTACTCTTTATGTGATCCGCTAATCCAAAAGATGCTTTTCTTACGGTATATATATTCATTCTATTAGTACCCGCACCAATTATCCCTCTTAGTCCAGCCGTACCAAACTCTAGATCTTTACAAAACCTCTCTTTTATTTCATCCATATCTTTTATAGATGAAAGCTCTTTTTTGGTAGCATCGTCTATGTACCTACTAATTAACCATTCGTTATATCGATCTTTATATATAGCCTCCATTTTTTATAGCTTATCCTCCCTCTTAAAGTCTCTTCTCTAATTCTTCTCTTTGTGCCTCAAAGCCAGGTTTTCCTAAAAGCGCAAACATATTCTTCTTATACGCCTCTACTCCAGGTTGATTAAATGGATTAACACCTAACAAATATCCGCTTATGCCACACGCCTTCTCAAAAAAGTATATCATATTCCCTAATGTATACTCATCCAATTTATCCACTGTAATAACCAAATTAGGCACTCCTCCATCTGTATGTGCAAGTAATGTTCCTTCCATCGCTTTTTTATTAACAAAATCTAGATCGCGACCCGCCAAAAAGTTTAGACCATCTAAATTATCTTGATTTTCTTTTATTTCTATACTCCTTCTTGGTTTATCAACTTTTATTACAGTCTCAAAAATATTTCTTAGTCCATCTTGTATATATTGTCCCATTGAATGAAGATCAGCTGAAAAATCCACTCCTGCAGGGAAAATTCCTTTTCCATCTTTTCCTTCACTCTCTCCATACAATTGCTTCCACCATTCAGTAAAATAATGAAGACATGGTTCATAATTTACCATGATTTCTGTTGTTTTACTCTTTCTGTATAGTATATTTCTGATAGCTGCATATTTATAACAATCATTCTCATATATATTTTCATTATTATACAAATCGTACGCATTTTTTGCACCAGCCATCAATTTATCTATATCCGCTCCAGACACTGCTATTGGCAACAATCCCACCGCGGTTAAAACAGAATATCTTCCACCTATATCATCTGGCACAACAAATGTTTCATAACCTTCTTTAGTTGCAAGACTCTTTAATGCTCCTCTTGCTTTATCTGTTGTTGCGTATATTCTATTTTTTGCTTCATCCTTGCCATACTTATTCTCCATGTATTCCTTTAATATTCTAAACGCTATCGCAGGCTCTGTTGTTGTTCCTGACTTAGATATAACGTTAAGCGAAACTTCTTTTTTATCTATCACATCAAATAAATCACAAAGGTAGGTTGAACTTATATTGTTCCCCACAAAATAAATCTCTGGAGTCTTCCTTTGCTCCTTACTTAAATTATTATAAAATGTGTGCGACAAGAAATCTATTGCCGCTTTAGCACCTAAATACGATCCACCTATTCCAACAACCAAAAACACATCCGTATTACTTTGTATTTTTTTTGCCGCCTTTTTTATTCTATCAAATTCTTGTTTATCGTAGTTAACAGGTAAGTCTACCCATCCAACATAGTCATTACCTAGTCCACTTTTATTATGTAGCATACTATGAGCTATTGCAACTTGCTTACTTAAGCCATCTATCTCATGCTCACCAAAAAAACTACTCGCCTTTTTATAATCTAGTCTAATCATAATATTTATCTCTCCTTAGTCTCTTAACGTAGCTTTTAGTTCTCTTTGCAACCCATCAATTATCTTTTTCATTGATTTATCTATATCGTCATCAGTTAACGTTCTATCACTTGCTCTAAACGCCAACGAATATGCCATACTCTTTTGTCCTTCTCCCACTTGCTCTCCTTCGTATACATCAAACAATTTAAAGCTTTCTAGTATCTTGCCACCTCTCTGCCTTAAAATATCTTCTACAGAACCTGCCATCACATCTTTTGACACCTTAAATGATATATCCCTTGCTACGGCAGGAAATTTAGGCAACTTTCTATACTCTTCTCTATCTACACTATTTTTAACTAATTTTTCCTTTTCTATATATGCAACATATGTTCTTTCAGGACATTTATAATTTTTTGTAACTACAGGATGTATCTCTCCTAATGTTCCTACTAGTTGCCCATTTATAAACACATTAGCACATCTTCCTGGATGGAATATTTTGCAATTATCACAAGGTTTAAAAGCATAATTTCTAATCTTTAACTCATCAAAAATTTCTTCAACTATTCCTTTTAAAACATAGAAGTCAACCTCTTCATACATACCTATACACACCAATTCTTTTTCCACTGGCGATTTCTTCTCATCATCCCACAAAAACACTTTGGATACTTCAAACAAGTGTGCCTTCTCATTTCTCTTACTATAGTTTATACCAATAGATTCTAGCATCTCGGGCACCGGAGTTGTTCTCATAACGCTATAATCTTCACCTAGTGGATTGGATATAGTTATAACATCTCTAAGCTTTGAATCTTTATCCAAATTCAATTTATCAAAAACCTTTGGCCCCGTAAATGTATACGTTAAAGTCTCGTACAATCCATTTGCCAATAACACTTCCTTTATTCTATCTTCCACCTTCTGGCTCTTATTTTTGCCTCCTACCGTTGGTGAAACACTCTCTAATAATGTTGATTTTATATTATTATATCCATATATTCTGGCAACTTCCTCTGCCAAATCTGCTATACCTTCAATGTCACTTCTAAAGCTTGGCACTGTCACCCTCATAGCCTCTCTATCCACAGCAAACTCCAATTTTTCTAATATATAAAACATTTGTTCATCTGGAATATTAGTTCCCAAAAGTCTATTTATTCTATCACAATCTATATTCATAGACTTTGTCACCACTGGTACATCGTTCGAATCTAAAACTCCCGATAAAATTTCTCCTCCCGCAACATCGGCAATTAACATTGTTGCTCTATCCATTGCCAACAAAACATTATCTATGTTTAGACCTTTTTCAAATAGCGCCGAGGAGTCACTTCTAAGCCCTAATTTTTTAGACGCTAATCTTATCTTTGCTCCATCAAAATTAGCACACTCAAGAACAATATCTTTCGTATCAGAAGAAATCCCTGAATACTCTCCTCCCATTATCCCAGCTATTGCAAGTGCTTTTTCATTATCAGCTATAACCAAAGTATCTGCATCCAATGTCCTTTCCACTTCATCTAATGTCACTATCTTCTCACCAGGATCTGCATCTCTCACAATTATTTTATTAGAATCAATCTTAGCCAAATCAAAAGCATGCATTGGTTGCCCTAATTCCAACATAACAAAGTTAGTCACGTCCACAATATTATTGATTGGCCTAATGCCCGCACCTTTTAATCTATCTTTTATCCATTTTGGTGACTCAGACACCGTAACATTCTTTATCACCCTTAATGCATACCTCTTGCAATACTCTGTGTTTAATACATCCACGCTCATAACATCGCTTGCTTTTTCTGAAACTTCTGTAAAATTTATCATAGGTTTCTCTAGCACTTTATCAAATGCAACTGCTGCCTCTCTTGCTAAACCCAATACACTAAAACAATCCACTCTATTCGATGTAATTTCAAACTCTATCACTGTTTCATCTAGCCCTAAAATTTTTTTCACATCAATACCAAGCGGTAAGTTCTGGTTTAATATAAATATACCATCCTCGCATGCATCTTTATAGTCTTCTTTAGACAAACCTAACTCGCCTATTGAACACATCATACCAAGCGACTCAACGCCTCTTAATTTACCTTTATTTATTCTTACTCCTCCAGGCAATGTCGCTCCAACTTTAGCTATAGGCACAACATCTCCCACGCTTATATTAGTTGCACCAGTAACAATTTGTAAAACTTCATCACCAACATCCACCTTTGATACCTGGAGCCTATCTGCATCTGGATGTTTATCCAACTTTAGGATCTTTCCTGTAACTACTTTTTGTATATCTTCTCCCAAACTCTCTATTCGTTCTACTTTAGAGCCTGTTACCGTCATCCTGTCTACAAACTCTTTTACGCTTATATCCTTTATATCAACATAATCGTTTATCCAACTAAGTGTAGCCTTCATCTCTCCTAAATCACCCTTTCGTCTAAAATTGCTCTAAGAACCTTACATCATTCTCGTAAAATAATCTTATATCATCTATATTGTATCTACCCATTGTCGTTCTTTCTACTCCAAGTCCAAACGCAAATCCACTATACTCATTTGGATCAATTCCACATATCTTAAGCACGTTTGGATGAACCATTCCTGCACCTAATATTTCAATAAAGCCTTCATCTTTACACGTTCTACATCCTTCACCTTTGCAATTCCAACACGATACATCAAACTCTGCACTAGGCTCGGTAAAAGGGAAATAATGAGGTCTTAGCCTTATCTTAGTGTCCTCTCCAAATAATTTCTTCGCAAACACTTCTATTGTTCCTATTAAATCTCCCATTGTAACATTCTTATCAACTACCAATCCTTCAATCTGATGGAATATAGGCGAATGTGTCGCATCAACTTCATCTGATCTATACACCTTACCTGGTGATATTATCTTTATTGGCGGTTTTCTATTTTCCATAATTCTAATTTGTACTGGTGATGTCGCTGTTCTTAACACAAAATCATCATTTATATAAAAAGTATCTTGAGTATCCCTTGCTGGATGATCCTTAGGAATATTCAACGCATCAAAATTATAGTAGTTAGTTTCTATCTCAGGTCCATCCGCAATTTCATAACCCATCTCTATGAATATATTTTTTATCTCATCTATAGTCTTAGTCAACGGATGCTTATTACCTCTCTTATTTCTTTTAGCTGGCATTGTAACATCTATTTTTTCCTTTGATAGCTTCTCCTTTAACTCTTTCTCGTTTAAAATCTCGCTCTTCTTCTCTATTATATTTTCTATGTACTCTCTTACTTGATTTGCTATTCCACCTACAATAGGACGTTCCTCTTTCGTCAATTTCCCCATGCCTCTTAGTATTAATGTAAGATTCCCTTTCTTACCCAAATACTTTATTCTAAAATCCTCTAGCGCTGACAAACTATCTATAACTGCTATTTCTTCTTCTGCATTTTTTTGTAACTCTCTTAACTGTGCCTCCATCTATTTATTAAAACCTCCCTTAGTAATTACTTTGCTACATTCGCATCATACGAACTTAGTATAGTAGAAAATTTGTCTCTTGTCAACAATATAGGTATTTTCAAATACAAAAAACAAAAAAAAGGATTTTTATGTATCTATGGAGAATATCTAAGGTAGAGAATATTTTAAAAAGGAGTGATTCGTATGGCAAAACCACCAATTCCACCTAAACCTAATTTAAATAAAACAAATAAAATTGTTCCACCAGCTCCTCCAGCACCTCCTGTTATGAAAATGAATTCTAATAAAATTCACATAACTAAAGGTAGAGGTCGTTCGGTAAGTGCTCCACAAAAAAATTCTTCTGTGATGGATGAATTAAGTAAAAAACTACAAAAACGTGGAAAAGCAGCTTATGTGCTTGAGGGAACAGGAAAAGTAGCAGAACCAAAACCTGAAGTTCCTAAACCTAAGATACAGCAAGCGGTAAAACCAATTGTAATGACTACACCAGGCACACCACCGCCACCTCCTCCAGCACCTCCTGTTATGAAAATGAATTCTAACAAAATATCAATACCTACTATCAAGAAAAGCAAATCTCTTGAATTAAATAATCAAAAGCAATCAAAAGCAGCTTTTGTTGGTGAATTAAAAAATAAACTTGCAAACCGTAAATTAAGTGGCTCTGTTGTTGATATAGAAAAAATGATAAAATCGAATAAAGAAGCAGCTAATAATGTTGATTTTTCAAGCGTTCTTAAACGTTCCTCTAAAAGCCAACGCTCAATAAATAACGCTACTAAAGACAACAGTAGCGAATTAGAAAGAGCTTTTTCTAAAATGAAACAAAAACGTCGTGATTCTGGAATTGATCTTACAAAATAATCCTTACATAATCAATAAAATTGTAATATGTAAAGAGTCAAGACTCACTTTTAAAGTCCTGACTCTTTATTACATTTAGTGACGTCCTCCATTCATTGCCTGCTGAACCACTGGATTATTCCCGTTATTAGACCCGGAAGATGGTAGCTTTCCAGTTGTAACAAAACCTGCTATTGCACTATAAACACCCTTAGCAGCACTTGTTTTCCAGTACACTGATTGTATAGTTCCAAATGGATCTACTTGGCTACCTGAAATTCCTCCGCTTAGTCCAATATCCCTTATGAACTCTTCCACTTTATCTAATACTTTCACTAGCGCTATTGATAAAACCATCATTTTTAAGTAGGCAGGAAAACTACTCATACCATAACCTGTATGCCAAAATCTACTTAACGCTATAAACATTGTTATTTGTGAAAACTGTACCATCAAGTTCCCTGTAAATCCCTTAACCCAACCTTGCAAAAAATGTCTTGTAGCTTTTGTTATACCAGTAGATAAGGCCAAAGGAAACGTTATCATATAGAATATAACTAAAACATATCTCTCAGCTAATTTAAAACAAATTAACACTAACTTATATCCCAAATAGATTCCTAAAAATAATCCTATAACTTGTTCAAGACCAATAGGAGAAATCCAACTAGCCTCCCCTATTCTTCTTAGTCCTTGCCCTATGCAGTCTCCAAAGCTACTTCCTCCATCGTACAGTGACCACACTATTTTTATCATATTATTATATATACTTTCTAAAATAAATACTACTATTTCCCTCGCCCTCATTATCAAGGCGCCAAATACCAGCACTCTTATACCTACCTTCAATGGCTCCTCTGCCTCAAATCCTATATAAGCGAAAAAACTTTTAAACAATTGCCACATAGCAATCAACGCTAAAAATGCCATTCCCATTGTTCTAAATACGTGATAAAACTCTGTAACAAATCCCAACTCAGGATGAACCACCGGATCAAACATATCTGCTGATATAGTAAATGCTCCAAGCATATTCTTTATTAAACACAGCCATAAATCCATTATCCAATTACCCAAAGCACTAACTATGGCAAAAGCATAAAGTCCTAGTATTTTAACTACAAAAGCTACTTTTTCTACAGAGTAAACTAAAACATTCTTTATTACTGCCTCAAATGCAGCTCTTATACCGTCTACTATTCCAAAATCCATGATATTCTCCACCTACCAATCTATATAAACCAATACTGTTTCTCTTTGTTCCTCAAAACTCCTATCCTAATTATATATCACTTTCTTCATAATGTAAATACTTTTTGCAAAAATTCGAAACAAAAAGTTACTTTTCGTTTATAATCCCGCTTCTATAAGCATATAACAGTTTTTTTAAATCTTCTATTTTTTTAGATAATTTTTTACCTAAATCAACATCTCTATTAAGTATCCTAGTTGTTATATCTTCTTTCACCACCATAGTAGAGTGAATATCTTTTTCTTCTCTTACTGCAATTTCAGTTGACTCAAATGGCTCATGTGCGGCCAATATAAAACCATATGAATTATATATTAACGTATAGCCTGCTATACCCGTCGTCTTCTGGTATGGCTTTGCAAATCCACCGTCTATAACAAACACTCTTCCATTAGCTCTAACTGGATTATGTCCTTTTTTTACTGGGACATGGCCATTTACTATCTTTGCATTTTCATCTTCCAAGCCGAACTCCTTTAGTATCCCCTTTACCACATTCTCATCATCAATTAATGTATAATAAGGATTTTTTTCTTCCTTCCATGTCTCTTCATCATTTATAAAACATCTCTCAAATGTTGTTATCTTTTTCTTGCCAAACAATGGTGAATTATAACCACACCACAAATACCAGTAAAAATCTATCCCTCGCTCAGTATCTTTATGCCCTTCTTCACCAAAATATCCCTGCCTTGCTATTTTTTCAGCATAATCAAACCATTCTCTCCCTCTCGCAGAACCCAAACTTGTCTTAACAAGTGTAAATTCTCCATTTGGCTCCATTGGAACACATCCGTGAAACAATAGATTATTATTCGCGCACTTATATATTCCACCTTTGTTGAACAAAAATTGTACATGATGCTGAAGTTTCTCACTTCTTTTAAACGCCTTCTTTAATTTTTCTATTACTACTTCTTCCTCTGCTGTTAGTTTATAAGGATTCTTTGGATCTATTGTAGGAAAATTTGAATCATTTAACTGATACTCCTTACCATCTATATCAACAGTACCTTTTTCGTAATTTATTTTATGTAAAAGCCTTAAGCTATCCATCTCATAATGCTTATGCTTCTTTATTAACTGACCTTCAAGCTTAAATTGAATTATTGTTATCGCTTTATTAATTTTCGCTAATGCCTTTACATCTGTTGGATACAATGCATCTTTATCAATACTTTTAGGCTTAAAGTTAATACATGGGTCATCCTTATACACCGACAATGCAAACGTCACAAGCTGCCTTATGCTTATGCCGTACCCTATCTCTAATGTATTTAGATTATTATATCTTGTGCAAATTCGCACTATGTTTGCTATACATGCACAATTACCAGCTGCACCACCCATCCAGAGTATATCATGGTTACCCCACTGTATATCTAGGTTGCGTTTTTTCATTAACGCTTCCATAACTATATCACCACCAATACCCCTATCGAATATATCTCCTATTATATGCAAATGATACACTGATATATTAGATATTAACTCCGACAAACTCACAATAAATTTATCTGCCTCTCCTGCTTCTATAATCCCAGTAATAATACTTTGCATATAAAGTTCTCTTTCCTTCTCTCCTCTTCCTCCGTATATCAACTCTTCTATTATATAACTATAATCCGATACCCCCATCTGCCTTTGTACAAAATCTCTAGTGTACTTTAGTGTAACTCTACGAAGTAGCGTTATTAGCCTATTTAACGTAAGCTTATAAAATTCATTCATGTCTGGCTCTTTCTCTTTTATTACCCTAAGCTTTTCCTCTGGATAATATATAAGAGTCGCAAGTGTCTTCATTTCTTTATTACTTAACCTATCTTTAAATAGCTCATTTATCTTTATTTTTATCTCTCCCGATGCATTCTTTAGTATATGCAAGAAAGATTCATACTCACCATGTATATCACTTATAAAGTACTCTGTGCCTTTAGGCAAATTCTGTATAGCCATAAGATTGATAAGTTCACTACTCGCCTTCTCTATTGTCTGATATTGTTTTGACAGAAGCTCCAAATATTTTATATCATTATCGGTTAATTTCATATTAAAAACCTCCATTATATGTTAGATAAAAATTTTTGTATAAATGTCATTCGATGTATAGGACTTGCACCAAATTTCTTTATTGCATCTATGTGCTCTTTTGTTCCATATCCTTTGTGCTTTGCAAAACCGTATTGAGGATATTTCCCATCCATTTCGATCATCAATCTATCCCTTGTTACTTTTGCTATAATAGACGCTGCTGCAATAGATACACTTTTTTCATCACCTTTTACTATCGCTGCATGTCTTAAACTTATATTATCTAATGTTACTGCGTCTATTAGCGCATATTGAGGCTTTACTTTTAAATTATCTAATGCCTTTTTCATTGCAAGCTTGGTAGCCATTAATATATTAATATCATCAATACACTTGTGGTCAACTATTCCTACTCCAACCGCAACTGCTCTAGACATTATCTTATCAAACAACTCTTCTCTTTTTTTCTCCGACAATTTCTTTGAATCATTTATTCCTTCTATAAATTCTCCTCGATTTAGTATAACGGCCCCTGCAACAACTGGGCCAGCTAATGGGCCTCGTCCTGCTTCATCAACTCCTGCAATCATCAGGATCTTTTCTTCATCAAAAAGCTTATTTTCAAACTGGCACATAGTATTGTACCTTAATACTTCTTTCTCGTACGCTGCTTTTTTCCTAAGATACTTATTTATCAACGCATCATTATTAAGTCCACTTTTCTTTATGTACTCTATTGCATCATCTATACTAAGAGTCTTTGCATATTCTTCTACGCTTTTTTTAGTCACTCTCATATTTAATCCCCCATCATGTCAAACTTTGGTGCCTCCAATGATATTTTCCCTATTTTCCCTCCTCTTAGCTCGTCCAATATTATAGATGCTATTCTTGTATAATCCACAACACCACCAGACATTATTGCACCTCTCTTTTTTGCAATAATCTCTAATAATTCATATCCTTTTGAATTTTCTACATCATCTAGTTTATATCTAGCTTTTAGCAAATCAGGATACGTAACCAACAACCTCTCTAGTAAAATAGCTGCCACATCTACTGTATCATACACCTCATCTTTTATTGCTCCAGTAAATGCTAGCTTTAGCCCTACTTCCTTATCCTCGAACTTAGGCCACAATATACCAGGTGTATCCAACAACTCTATCTTTTCGTTTAACCTAATCCACTGTTTTGCACGAGTAACACCTGGTCTATCTCCAGTTTTTGCTACCTTCTTCCCTGCTATTTTGTTTATAAATGCAGACTTCCCTACATTTGGAACACCCACAACCATACTTCTAACAGGTTTTGCTATTATTCCCTTAGCTCTATCTCTTGCAACCTTTTCTTTCATCATATCATCAATAACTTTATTTAACTCGCGTATACCTGTTCCCTTTAATGCATCAACAAATATAACTTTTTGACCTTTTTCCCGAAAATAGCTTCTCCATTTTTTTGATACAGTCATATCAGCCAAGTCAGATTTGTTTAACACAATCACCTTAGGCTTATTTTTAATCAATCCATCTATATCCGGATTCTTGCTACTTTGAGGTATCCTGGCATCTAATATCTCTATTACCACATCAACTAAGCGAATACTCTCAGACAAAATTCTCTTAGTCTTTGCCATGTGACCAGGAAACCAATTTATACTATTGCGGTTAATCCCACTTAATTTTTCTTTTTCTTCATTAATCATTGCATCACTTCCTTAATTCCTCCAATCGTCTTGTAGATATTATACACTTTGAACTTAAATTATTCAATGCCAAAATATTCCAAGAGTGTTTACGTCCTAAGTTTACGCAAACACTCTCCACTCGTATATTTATTTATCTACACGCAATATTATCTCATCATCTTTTACATCTATTATTACATTATCTTTTTCTTTTATCTTTTGATCTAGCATTTCTTCCGCTAGTTTATCCTCCACTAGCGTTTGTATCACTCGACGCAATGGTCTTGCACCATAGCGTGGCTCATATCCCTTCTTCGCTAAAAGAGCCTTTGCTTCATCTGTTATCTTTATATTTATACCTGTTTGCGCCATTCTCTTAGCCAACACATCTATCATTAATGTAACTATTTCCTTTATATGCTCCTCCTCTAATGGATGGAATACAATTATTTCATCTAATCTGTTTAAAAATTCTGGCTTAAATGTATTTTTAAGCTCTCCTAGTACATTATCTTTCATCTGCTTATAGTTTTTAGCTTTTGCATCGCCCTCAGTGGAAAAACCTAATTTCTTTGGCTCCACTATATTTCTTGCTCCAACATTGGATGTCATTATTATAATTGTGTTTCTACAATCTACCGTCCTTCCCTGTGAATCAGTTAATCTTCCATCCTCCAATATCTGAAGCAATATATTAAACAAATCTGGATGTGCCTTTTCTACTTCATCAAACAACACAATAGAGTACGGCTTTCTTCTAATTTTCTCTGTCAATTGTCCGCCATCCTCAAATCCTACATATCCTGGAGGTGATCCAACCAATTTAGATACACTATGCTTTTCCATATATTCAGACATATCTACACGGATTATACTATTTTCATCGCCAAACATCGCTTCTGCTAACGCTTTGCAAAGTTCTGTCTTACCCACACCGGTCGGTCCTAGGAATATAAATGATCCTACTGGTCTCTTTGGATCCTTAAGCCCCACTCTTCCTCTTCTTATCGCTTTTGCTATTGCCTTTACTGCCTCTTCTTGTCCTATCACTCTTTTATGCAATACCTGCTCAAGATTTTTTAGTCTCTCGCTCTCTTCTTCTTCCAGCTTGTTCACAGGTATCCCTGTCCACGAAGATACAACCTCAGCAATTTCATTTTCTGTTACCTCATCTGTATTATTGTGGCTATTCTCCTTCCACTCGTCTTTCATCTTTCCTAATTTTTCATTTAGTTCTTTTAATTTATCCCTTATCTTTGCCGCCTGTTCAAATTCTTGCGACAATACAGCGTCATCTCTTTCCTTATTTAGCGTCTCTATTTGCTCTTCTATCTTCTTTAACTCTGGTGGTGCTGTAAATGCAACCATCCTTACCTTAGATGCTGCCTCATCCACCAAATCTATAGCTTTATCTGGCAAGAACCTCTCTGTTATATATCTATCAGACATTTTTACTGCTGCCTCTATCGCTTTATCTGTTATCTTCACTTTATGATGCGCTTCATACTTATCACGCAACTCTTTTAATATTACTATGGACTCCTCTTGTGTTGGCTCACCTACAATTATAGGTTGAAATCGTCTCTCTAACGCCGAATCCTTCTCTATTTGCTTCCTGTATTCATTTATTGTGGTCGCACCAATTATTTGTATTTCTCCTCTTGCCAAAGATGGCTTTAGTATGTTCGATGCATCTATTGCGCCTTCTGCTGCACCTGCACCAACGATAGTGTGAATTTCGTCTATAAATAATATCACATTACCAACATTCTTTATCTCAGCAATTGCTTTCTTTAACCTATCCTCGAACTCACCCCTATATTTTGCTCCTGCTACCATAGACGATAGGTCTAGTGTTACCACTCTTTTGTCTTTTAGTGTCTCTGGAATATTTCCACTAATTATCTGCTGCGCCAATCCTTCAGCTATAGCAGTTTTACCCACACCTGGCTCTCCTATAAGACATGGATTATTTTTAGTCCTTCTACTTAATATTTGCACCACTCGCTCTATTTCTTTTTCTCTTCCAACTACAGGGTCGAACTTGCCTTCACTAGCCATCTCAGTTAAATCTCTTCCAAATTGATTTAATGTTGGCGTTTGTGAACTATCTGCACCCTTTCTACCACTTGATGCTCCCATACTTTCACCATTTAACACTCTCATTATCTCTGTAAATAGTTTCTGTGGATCAATATTTAGCGTAACCAATATTCTTAACGCAAAATTCTCCCCCTCTTGCAATATCCCAAGTAACAAATGCTCTGTACCTATCGCGTTTTTTCCCATTTTCCTTGCTTCTTTAAAACTTAACTCAAGTATATTTTTTGTCCTTGGTGTAAAACCTAGCGGCTGATTTAATACATTATCACCCTGTCCTATTATTTCCTCTATCCTCTCTAACACAGCTTCTTCTGTTACGCCCTGATTTTTTAACACCATAGCTGCAACTCCTGTGCCTTCTTTTATTAATCCCAACAACAAATGCTCTGTACCAACGTATGGATGTCCAAATATTATAGCACTCTCTTGCGCATATGCCAACGCTCTTTCCGCTTTTTCTGTATATCTTCCAAACATTTAAATCACTCCTTTACTCCTATTTATTTATCTTCTGTCGTATATAATTTGCTCTCATCTCGTCTCTTTTATTATACTCGAGCTCCTTGCCTAATACTTTTTGCAAATTCGCCGGCTTTATATTAAGTGCAATCTCATTTAAAAGTCTTTTATCAATATTATTTATAAGACCCAAATCTATACCAAGCCTTATATCCGACACAATCTTTAATCCTTCTTCAGTAGATATCTTCCTTGCATTAGTAAATATTCCGTATGCTCTATATATTCTGTCCTCCAACTCAACAGACTTACTCGCATATAGCTCCTTTCGCAAATTTCTTTCGTACGAAATCACCTGCTTTGCAACACTTATTGTGTTCCCAACTATCTCATCCACTGTGACTCCAAGCGTTACCTGATTCGATATTTGAAATATATTACCAATATTTGATGTGTTCTCTCCATATATTCCCCTTACCGTAAAATCCACTTTCGAACATCCGGCTATTATCTTATCTATGTATTCTGTCATCACTAACGCAGGCAAGTGCATCATCACAGACACCCGAATCCCTGTACCCAAATTGGTTGGGCATGATGTAAGGTATCCATACCTTGGACTAAACGCAAATTCTAATTTACTTTCCAAATATTCTTCTATCCTATTTAAGTTACTAAGACAATTTTCTATTCTAAACCCCGCATCCATAGATTGAATACGAAAATGATCTTCCTCATTCACCATTATACTAATCTTTTCATCATCACCTAAGAACACTCCATTTTGCACTTTGCTATCTAACATATTAGGACTTATCAAATGTTTCTCCACCAAAGCCTCTTTATCAATAGTAGAAATATTAGTTACATTGCAAAAATCAAAGTTAGTGCCCTCAACTTCTTTACCAAGAGTTCTATATGCTAAATTGATAACTTGTTCACTCTGTTCTTTCCCCATTTTAACTGGAAACGGATACTCTTTTAAATTCCTCGCACTCCTAATTCTAGTACTAATAACAACATCTGATTCTGGGCCATCCTCTATATACCATTTGCTCAACATCATCCCCTCCTTCACTAACTTAATTTTTATTCTCTATTTCCTTAATCATATCTCTTATTTTGGCTGCTTCTTCATACTCTTCAGCTTTAACCCTAGCAGCCAATTCTTCTTTTAATTCCTTCAGTCTGTTCTCTTTTTGTGTACTATTTAGTTTATCTTTTGGTAGTGCTCCTTTATATTGAACATTGCCATGTAATTGTTTTAGCACCGGCTCTAACTTACTTGCAAACACCTCATAACATTTTTCACATCCAACTTTGCCTATTTTCTTAAATTCATTATACGTTAAATTGCATTTAGGACACCTAAGCTCTTCTTTATTTTGCTGCAATCCCATAAGCCCAGCTAATATCTCATCTATACCAATCGCTTGGCCCGTTTTCACACCCAGGCCTAAATTAGCACAACTTGAGCAAAAATAAAGATCCCTAGTAATGCCATTTACTGTCTCTCTATAGTGCACTGTTGCAACTTTTTTATGACATCTCTGACAAAGCATTCTATCACACCCCTACAATTTAAAATAACTTTTCTCATCATCTATTATAATACAAAATTTATAAAAATAAAAATTTTTTTCAAAAAAAGAGCTGTACCAAATTGTACAACTCTTCCCTTATTTCTTCGTCAATAGTAAACTTTATTTATCCTGTTGCTCCATTATCCTTCAACAACTTTATCATAGCTTCGTCTCTATTATTAGTAGCTACTCTTAATTGTTCACTATTAACGCATGATCCTTTACTTATTAAATATTTTGCCATATTGATATCACGTTTTTCCACTGCTGTTAACAAGAATGAACTGTCTCTAACAGAGCGACATCTCGAAATGAAATAATCAACTATTTCTATTTTACCTGTTTTTACCGCCTCATTCATACAACGATCATTAATCTTAGCTCCAGATGTTACCAAGCACTTCACAATATCAAGATTCTTTAGCCGTATTGCCTTTATTATAGACGGCGGATCATCAAAACTTCCCCCACAATTTGCATTTACTCCCTGTCTAACTATACACTTAACCATAGATGACTCACCTGTTTCTATTGCCACATCCAAACAGTTCTTATCAACTTTCGCTCCCTTGGAAATCAAATACTCTACTATCGCTACATTCCCCTTGCGTATTCCCCTGATTATTGGAGCTTCACTAAACCAACTACTCCGATTTAAATTTACTCCACAATCAACTACACACTGAACTACCTGTAAGTTTCCTGCATCTATTGCTTCGTTTAAATAACGAATATCTATCTTTAAGCCCTCTTCCGATCCTTTTTTAATTAAATAAGCTACCACTGACGCATTTCCCTTATGAATTCCCCTAATTACAGGATCTTCTCCAAAACGACTTTGCCAATTTATGTCTACCCCTTTCTCCATTAAACACTTAACTACAGGTAAACTTCCCACATCTATTGCCTCATTTAAATATTTAATATCAACTTTAGCTCCATTTTTAACTTTCTGATCAATTAAGTAAGCAACTATAAGCTCATTTCCTTGGTGTATTGCTCTAATAGTAGGCTCTGCTTCCCAGAAACTACTTTGGTCGATATCAACACCTTTTTGAACTAGGCATTCAACAATTGGTAAACTCCTTACATCAATCGCTCTATTTAAGCAATCTGTATCAATATTAGCTCCATGTTCAACTAAGTAAGTAACTATCGCCACGTCTTTTTTATATATTGCTCTAACAACAGTCTCCTTTTTCAACAAACCATTTTCACCAGCACCTTTTTGAACTAAACATTTAACAATTGGTAAACTCTCTACGTCAATCGCTTTATCTAAGCAATCTGTATCAATATTAGCTCCATGTTCAATCAAATATTGCACTATCTTAAGATCCTTTTTTGTCACTGCCTCAATTACAAGATTCTTGCCAAAACTTTTGCTTCGCTTTATGTTTACCTTTTTCTCCTCAATATAATATTTCAAAATAGGTAAACTTTTTACTTTCACTGCCTCGTACACACAATCATTTTTAATCTTAGCACCCTCTTCAACCAAATATTTCACTATCGGCAAACTTTTTGTATGCGTTGCATGACGCAAAGGAAGAAATTGTTCCTGTTTTTTGGGCTTTACGTCATTCTCAACCAAACATTTTACAATTGGTAAATTCTTTTTGCTTATTGCAATGTTCAAGTAATCCGGACCAATTTCTGCTCCCTTTTCAACCAAATATATAGCTATAGGAGCATCCCCTTGTTGTATTGCCTTTACAAGTGGTTTTTCACTAAACCATTTGTTTCTATTTACATCCACTCCGTGTTCTACCAAACATTTTACTATAGGCAAATTTCTTACTTCTATCGCTTCGTACAAACAATCTGTATCAACCTTTGCTCCATGTTCAACCAAATACTCTACTATCAAAACATTCCCTTGTCGTATTGCCTTTTTCAGGGGCTTTTCGCTAAACCAACCGCTCTTATTTACGTCTGCTCCATGTTCTACATAATACTTTACTTGCTCTATATTCTGCATATCTATTGCATCTGTTAGGGCCATATCAATACGTCCTTTCTTATTGTATTTTTGATGCTAAACCCTATCTAGCCTCTGCTCCATTGTCTATCAAAAGCCTTCTCATAGCTTGATTTCCCTTATCTGTAGCTACTTTTAATTGTTCCCTGTTTACACGCGATCCTTTCCTTATCAAATATTCTGCCATATTGATATTATCTTCTTCAACTGCTGTTAACAAGAATGAACTTTTTTTAACATTGTATCCTTTTGAAATGAAATACTTAACTATCTCTATTCTTCCTGTTTTTACCGCCTCATTCATACAACGATCATTAATCTTAGCTCCATGTTTTACCAAGTACTTAACAACATTCAAATTTTGTGTATGTACAGCCTTTATTATAGACGGATCATCAAACCAACTGCGTTCATTCACATTTACTCCTTGTCTAACTATACACTTAACCATAGATAAATTACCTGTTTCTATTGCCACATCCAAACAGTTCTTATCAACTTTCGCTCCCTTGGAAATCAAATACTCTACTATTGCTACATTCCCCTTGCGTATTCCCCTGATTACTGGAGCTTTACTAAACCAACCACTCTGATTTAAATTTACTCCACAATCAACTACAGACTTAACTACCTGTAAGTTTCCTGCATCTATTGCTTCGTTTAAATAACGAATATCTATCTTTAAGCCCTCTTCTGATCCTTTTTTAATTAAATAGGCTACCATTGGCGCGTTCCCCTTATGAATTCCCCTAATTACAGGATCTTCTCCAAAACGACTTTGCCAATTTATGTCTACCCCTTTCTCAATTAAACACTTAACTACAGGTAAACTTCCCACATCTATCGCTTCATCCAAATAATATCTATCTACTCTGTCTCCGTTTTTAGTTTTTTGCTCAACTAAGCAAGCAACTATAGGTGCATTTCCACTGCGTATTGCTCTAATAGTAGGCTCTTTTCCAAACCAACCTTTTTTATTGATATCAACACCATTCTCAACTAAAAATTTAACAATAGGTAAACTTCCCACTTCAATCGCTTCATTTAAGCAATCTGTATCAACCTTTGCCCCATTTTCTACTAAATATTTTACTAGTACTACATTCCCTTGACGAATAGCCCTTATCACTGGTTTCTTGCTAAACCAACCACTTTGATTTACATCTGCTCCCTGTTCTATATATTGTTTTACTTGTTCTACATCTTGCATATCTACTGCATCTGCTAAGTACATACTACCACACCTTTCTTTTCTTATCCTAACGCCAACTTCTCTAGACCCCACACATACTATCACACTTTTTAAATTTATGCAACACTTTATTTTTTATTTTATACCCTTTATGATTCTCTCCATAATCTATTTGTTACGACGATACTCACTTTTGTTACACTATATTTATGTTTATGTTACAAATACGTTTTTTGTGCTTTCTTCCATTGACATATTCTTAAAAAATATGTAAATTAAAATCATGATTTGTTGTTCCGAAAGAAAATATTAACGTACTTTATCTTGTTTATAAAAATAATAGGAGGAATAAAGTTATGATAGTAGAACACAGATCTTCTTTAAGGGGTGAAATTCGTGTACCGGGCGATAGATCTATATCTCACAAAGCGATTATTATGGCATCTTTAGCAAAAGGAACTTCTGAAATAAATGACGTATTCATGAGCGAAGACTGTATCAGTACAATTAATTGTTTCAGACAAATGGGGGTTTCAATTGAAATTAGGCCAAATAATTGTCTTAAAATTACCGGTAATGGCATTTACGGATTAGTTCAACCTAGATCTTCAATAAACACAGGAAAATCTAATACTGCATTTAGATTATTACTTGGCATACTAGTAGGACAGACTTTTCCTTGTATCGTCACTCGTGATCCATCTGTACAAAGACGTCTTGTTTCCGACATCGTCATGCCGCTAAAAACAATGGGTGCAAAAATTTTAGGACGTGAAGATGCAACTATGTGTCCACTTAATGTACAACCTAGCACACTAAACTCAACCACTTACAATCTAAATCTAGAGAATAGGCATGTTAAATCTTCACTGCTACTTGCTGGATTGTACGCAAACGACAAAACTATAATAAAAGAATCTGTACCATACAGAAATCATACTGAACTTATGCTTCAGTACTTTGGTGCCAAACTTTCATTTGGCAAAAATGGGCGTGTTACTATATACAGCGGAAATGACTTATCTGCAAAAAACTTTAATGTACCCGGCGACATATCTATTGCCGCATACTTTATTGTTGCTGCATCGATAATACCACATTCTGAAATAATGATAAGAAATGTTGGTGTAAATCAAACCAGAAACGGCATAATTGACGTATTAAGATCAATGGGCGCTGAAATTGATCTACTAAATGAACATCTTTCTGGAAAAGAACCTGTTGTGGATATACACGTTACCTCGTCAAACCTTAGTTCAACAACTATAGATGCAAAAATTCTACCTAGACTTTATAATGAATTACCAGCCTTTATTGTTGCTGCATGTGCTGCAAAAGGAACAAGTAAAATAACTAATTTGCGCGGATATAAAATATTTGAAAACGAAACCTTATCAAAACTTTGCAAAGAACTTACTAAGCTTGGTGCAAAAATAACTATAAACAACGATACAATAGAAATATTAGGCGGAGTCCCTCTAAAAGGACGCGTCGTAGAAAGTTATGGTAACAAGGCTCTAACCTTTGCACTATCTACAGCTGCAATTTATGCTGAAGATGAAACGCTAATAAGAAGATCTCAAGTGTTAGAAACTGCCTTCCCTGATTTTCTTCCTGTTCTAAATTCTTTATAGTCTAATTTTCTTTGCAATTGAATGCAAGATATCGGAGTGGAAATCATTACTCCGATATCTTTTTTGAAATACACGCCAAAATCTCCTTATGAACTTTATCCACTGATCCCCCAGCATCTATTACTTTTATTCTATTGGGATACATTTGTGCCACATATTTGTATCCTTGATAAACTTTTTCATGAAAAGAAAGCTTTTCTTTTTCGATTCTATCCTCACCAGTAGCAACAGCCCTTCTCTTCTTTGACTCCTTTGGCGATATATCAAAGAAAAGTGTCACATCTGGATATACCCCATCTAAAGCTATCTCATTTACTCTCTCTACCACATCAACACCCAAACCTCGTGCTATCCCCTGATATACATAACTTGAATCAACAAATCTATCACACAACACTATACAACCTTTTTCTAATGATGGTGCTATCACTTCTTTTATAATCTGTGCCCTTGCTGCCGCATACAACATCATCTCACATGTGTATGACATATTATCATTTGACACATCAAGTATGATATCTCGTATTCTCTCACTTATTTGAGTCCCACCTGGCTCTCTTGTTAGCACTACATCGTATCCCTTATCTACAAGCCATTTTTTTAGTAGTTCTATCTGCGTTGTTTTCCCACATCCATCTAGTCCTTCAAATGTAATGAATAATCCCTTCATACTAAATCATCCTTTGCCTATTTTTTTACTATCTCTATTCTTCCTTCGTATACTCCATTTATAACTGCACCTTTTGCATAAATATCTTTAAGATACACCACGTGCTCCTTAGTTATAATCTGTCCAGCTATCACCAATGGCACACCCGGTGGATATGGCACAATCATATTATATGATGTCGCACCCACCGCATCATCCATTAGTACCAACTCTCGCTTTAGATCTCCCACATCAACCAAATCAACTACTGGACAATCTTTCGGCATTGGCACCATATTTATGCTACATCTGCCCACTTCTTTAGATGCAATCTCACCTAATGCAAACTCAAGTTTATCTAATCCATCTATACTATCGCACGCTGTAACAATACACACCACATTATATGCATCTGCCATCTCCACATGAATATTATATTTAGTTGCTAATATTTTCTGCATGTCATATCCTGATATACCAAGCTCACTAGTATTTATAACAAGTCTTGTCTTGTCTTTCTCACTCTCGTGATCATCCAATATCTTTATCCCCGCAAATTTTTGTGTCTCTTTTTTTAATTTATCTATCCTATCGCAAATTTTAGTTAATCGGATATTACCTTCTTCCTCCATTATATACCTTGCTATATCAAGCGATGCCATAAATATAAATGACGGGCTAGTGGTTTCTATCATACTAAGTATCCTCTTTACTTTATTTTTATCAACCCGATCACCCTTGATATGCAAATACGCCGTCTGTGTCAATGCAGGCAATGTCTTATGCGCACTTTGCACCACCATGTCCGCACCACAAAAAAGTGCACTCTTAGGTAACCTATCACAAAAATTAAAATGTGCTCCATGCGCTTCATCCACTACTAAAATTTTACCCCTATCATGTACAATGCGGGCTATATCCTGTATAGGGGAACATATTCCATAATAGTTAGGTGATGTTATAACTACAACAGTCGCATCAGGATTTTGATCTAATGCATCCTCTATATCCTTTGCCAAATATCCTCCGCATATGCCAAACTTTCGCTTGTATACAGGATTCACAAATTTAGCTCTAACACCTATATGCGCTAGAATATTAAACACTGATTTATGACAATCTCTCCCCACTATAATTTTATCTTTATGCTTACATGTAGCAAGTAACATTGCATGAATACCACATGTTGATCCATTGATAAGAAACAACGTTTCATCTGCACCAAATGCACGTGCTGCAAGCTTTTGTGCTTTTAAAATCGCCCCTTTTGCATCATGTAAATCGTCAGTCAATGGAGTTTCTGTTACATCCCACTTTATCATATCCTTGTAATAACTAGCAACAGTACTTCCCATCTTATGCCCAGGCATATGAAAAATATTCGGATTCATCGCAATATATTTTTGTATCATGTCATATATAGGTATCATATCTTTATCCTTTCCTATCTAGCATGTATTTATATATATCCCTCTTGCTCTTGCCTCTATCCTTTGCGACATGTTTTATTGCCTCTTTTTCACTTTCGCCGCAATCTACATAGTGTTTAACATGATTCTCTATCGTTAGATCATCCCAAAAATTAGGTGTACAAACATCTTTTTCACAAATCCCCTCCATCAACAACACAAATTCACCTCGGGGCTTGTCATTTGTATATTTTTTTATAGCATCACTTAAACTTGATCTAAAAAATTCCTCAAACTTTTTGGTAAGCTCTCTTGCCAATACTATCTCTCTATCACCCAAAAGCTCATACAAAAGCGTTAAAGTAGACAATAGTTTGTGTGGCGCCTCATAAAATATAATTGTCCTAGGATCATCTTTTATAAATAGTATTCTCTCTCTTTTTGATCTTTTATTCACTGGCAAGAATCCTTCAAATACAAATCTACCAGTACTAAGCCCTGACGCTATCAATGCATTTATCCCTGCAACTGCACCTGGAATTGGCGAAATTTTTATATTTTCCTCTATCGCAAACCTAACCAGCTCCTCCCCTGGATCTGATATAGCTGGCGTACCCGCATCTGACACCAACGCGACATTATTTCCTTCTAATATCTTTTGTATAATATACTTACCTTTGTCGTACTTGTTGTGCTCATGATAACTTATCATTGGCTTTTTTATATTTAAATGATTCAACAATTTTATCGTTTGTCTTGTATCTTCCGCTGCAATTATATCCACTTGCTGTAACGTCTTAATCGCCCTTAACGAAATATCATCCAAATTTCCTATAGGTGTAGCCACCAAATACAAAACTCCCACTTCCATATCCTAAAAATCTTCCCTTCTATTGTATATATAATCTATCTCTTTTGTATAATTACCCTTATCATCATATACGTACAATGGTTCCATAATCTTTAGTTCGCTTTTAGCACCTTTTTTCCCCATGATCAACACAAGATTTGCCGTTCTCTCTTTTTTGGGATACACTAACCTCATACTTTTGGGCTCTATGTAGTATTTTCTCATAAGTGTCATTATATCAACCAACCTATCTGGTCGATTAACCATACAAAAACGCCCATTGTGCTTTAATACTTTTGCTGATACTCTAATAACATCATCCAATGTACATTTTATCTCATGTCTTGATATTGCCTTCATATCACCATCATTTATTAAACCTCCATTAACCTTTATGTATGGGGGGTTTGTCACTACTACATCAATACTATTAGAACCGATTATATCTTCTATACATTTTAAATCATAATTTCTAATTGTGACTCTATCTTCTAATCTATTCATAAAAACACTTCTTTGAGCCATATCAGCAATATCTTTTTGTATTTCAACTCCAATTATTTCACTTGCTTTAGTATGTCCCGCAATTAATATAGGGATTATCCCGGTACCAGTACCCAAATCTAATACTTTATCTTTCAATCCTACATCAGCAAAATAAGACAATAATACCGCATCTATGCCAAAGCAAAAACCTTTTTTCTTTTGTATAATCTTATAGCCCTTAAGATCAAGATCATCAACTTTCTCATCTTCAAAGACTTCAATATCTCTTTCTTGCATTAATATTTCCCCCAACCTTCCATTTTAGATACTATTGACAAATTAGACTTAGCCTTTGGAAATTTTTTTTTGCTCATAATATCCACGATGCTAACTGGGGTCTTCTCTACCTTACTATCTATTTTATTTTTATGTTTCTTAACACAACCAATACTTTTCTTTTTGGTATCACAAACATCAACACTTTTTTTATCAGTACGGACAATCTTACTTTCAACTTTTTCACGTATATCTTCTTTTTTTTCAATAATATTCGCTAACACCTGTTTATTAATTATGTTACCCGCTTCCATCTTAGTATTAATATTCTTAACACTTTCCAAAACAGTTTTTTTTATTTGCATTTCTAATGCATCATTGTCCTCTTTTATTTTTCTTACTGTGTTACTCCGAGCCAAGAATGACATACACTCTGATCGTACATTCTCACTAAACTTTTCTAGAAATTTTCTAACGCCCTTTAACCCTTCTCTTCGCATCGCTATTAAAGTACCAATCTTTGGTGCATTGTTTATAATCTCTCTCATAAAAATCCTTAACTCTTTTGTCTCTCTCATCACACTAACATCTGCACCATGATCTATAAGATAAGTTATTATCTTTATATTCTCTCTTGACGTACCATGCTTTAAAGTATACATCAAAGCCGATTCGCACACAATATTCTTTGCATTTATTTCAGCACCCGCTTCAACCAAATATCTAACTAGCTCAAAATTGCACTTATCACATGCCTTTATCAACGGAGTATCTCCATCCCTTGATTCACAATTTACGTTAGCCCCTTTTTCTATCAACAGCTTAACTAGCTCCGCATTCCCACTGTTACATGCACACAATAATGCCGTCTTCCCGTCATGTGCTACATGATTTACATTTGCATTTCTTAAAATCAACTGCTCTACTATTTTTTTGTTTCCTCTGGCACTGGCATAAATCATAGGCGTATTACCCATTTTATTCTCTAAATTTACATCTGCACCACAATTCAAAATTTTTATGACTGCATAAACATTTTCATTATTACAAGCGTGCATAAGAGCCGTCTCTCCGAATTCGTTTCTAGCATCAATATCCACGTTATTAATCAACGCTTCATCTATCATATCTCTATTTCCACGATAAATTGCCAATGTTAGCTTTGTACCACAATTAAATACTTTTTTATTCCCCATAATAATGCCTCCAACTAAAAGTTTATCTAGGACTTTTTTATTCTACCATAAGCATATAATCAATTTCAATATACCTTTGGGAAAATTTTGTATTGTATTTTGGGACTCATTGTGGCAAAATAGACTTGCAGATATTATTTAGGAGGTTATTATGTTTAGAACTTTGAAATACCAAACTGGTGAATTAAATGCAGTAGTAAATGATATGAGAAACGGTATAATACCAATGCTTGAGGTTGATAATTCAGCTGAGCTTGCCTGGGTTATTGACGAACTAAAAAAATATTCCGTCTTCAGAATGGAAAATATTTTGCCTGACAAAAAAGCTCGCGATGCTGTAGCTCAACCCGATTTTGAATTTCGTCTGGCATTTTCAATAGATAATGATACATCAAATATAAAATATCTTGATATTTTCGAGGAACCTATCCCCGACAGAGACTACGACCCTATATTCGGCGACTAGAAACTTGCATAAGTAAACACTGTATGTACGTAGGAAAAAATATTTTTAGGAGAGCGAAAGCATAGCTGTGCGCATAAGGATATGAGAAGATTAGAATTAGAAAATAGATCTTGTGACATCCTCCCCCACCTACACCTCAAATTTTTGCCATAAAATTCTCGGCGTGGAGGTGGGGGCTTCCTTTTGCAACAGTATGCAAACAGTCGGTTCCTGCGCTATAGTACTATCGTACTAAGATTGAACAGGCTAACCCCGCAAGCCCTGCGGTTTTTGTTACTTTTATGTTACGGCATTTGCTACTCTCATGCCCTCATTTCGTATATTTATTGCAGCATTAGTATCCCTATCATGGTACTTACCACAATTTGGACACATCCAAGACCTAACAGCAAGATTTTTTACTTCTTCATTTTTATATCCACATTCCGAACAAATTTGTGAGCTCGCAAAGAACCTATCCACCTTTATTAATCTTTTGCCTATCTCTTCTAACTTGTATTTTAGAAATGTAGTAAACATTCCCCATCCATTATCACACACTGACTTTCCAAAGTTCAAAGCTTGTGACATTGCCTTCATGTTTAGATCCTCTATACATATACAATCATATGCATTTGCCAGCTTCCTTGATACCTTATGCAAAAAATCTTTTCGACAATTTGCCACTTTTTCATGTACTTTAGCTAATTTTTTTCTTTGCTTATCCCTATTCTTTGAACCTTTTTCCATTAGTGACAATCTTCTCTGCTCTACTTTTAATCTTTCTTCTGCCTTTCTATAATATCTTGGATATTCTGCTTCTTCTCCATTACTATCTTTGTACAATCCATGCATAGAAAAATCTAATCCTAAAAAATTACACGCCACTTTATTTGATACTTGTTTTTCGTATTCAAACAAAATACTCGCATAATACTTTCCGCTTGCATTTTGACTTACTGTAACAGATTTTAATTCATAATATGTTGGAACATTCCTGTGTTGTTTCATTCTTACAGCCCCAACTTTAGGTAACTTTAAATAGTTATTTGTTAGATTGATATTGCCATTTACTAAAACAGTCGAATAACTTCTTTTTGTATCTTTTTTCGATTTAAACCTTGGAAAACCACTATTGGGTAATTTGAAAAAATTACAAAAAGCCACATCTAAATGGCGTAGTGATTGCTGTAACGCTATGCTATCCACTTCTTTCAAAAACGAATAATCCTCTGATTTTTTCATTCCTGCCATCTCTTTTGCACATGTAGTATAGGAGACGATTGTCTTATCTTCCTTATACTGTTTTATTCTTCTATCTAGAAATTTATTGTACACAAGTCTTACGCAACCAAAAGTTTTAGCAAACATAGTTTCTTTCTCTTTGTTTGGATATATTCTAAATTTATATGCTACATTTGCCAAAAACCTCACTCCTTTTTTGTAGACTTATCCCCTTGACTTTCTATATATTTTTTTATTACATCTATTGATGCCCCGCCTGTTGTTAGTAAGCAAAAACTTTGACTCCAAAAGTGTTCTTTCCATAGCTTTTTTCGTATACTTGGAAACTCCTTTTTTAATAATCTACTACTCGCACTTTTGTAAGCATTTATGAAAAAGTCCTAGTCTATGGAAACACTCGACTTTAAGCCGAGTATTTCTATTTCTTAACTAATATTTCCGCATTCCGTACATAAACTCTATTAATACGGACTTTATTATGATGCACTTTTGTGTAACCATTTGTTGTGTAGTCCTTTTTTACAAGTTATCCTATCTCTATTACCCTATGTCTAAAAATATCCCTATAACTTGGCGCACTTGACATAAAATCTACTCTTTCCAAATCTGTCTGGGCTTCTCTTATTGCTTCTTCATAAAATAACTTTTATCTTTAACAAGGCGGAAACCCACTGCCCTTGGGCGGTGGGAGGAGCCTCGCAGATTAATAACAATTAGCCTTGTGTTTCAATATACTTTTGTATAATCGCAGATGATACCTCTCCAATACTA
>JAGCXC010000020.1 GCA_017961515.1 Clostridiales bacterium
ATTGTGTTGTTAATACTTTTTTCTGATATGCCTCAGTAATTGATGGGATAGTCAGTACGGCAACTACGCCAATTATGGCCATTGACAAAAGTATTTCTACTAATGTAAAACTGTGTTTATGCATTTATCCTCCTTTTAATTTTTCTTTTTGGGTCCATTTGTTAATTCAAATTTAACGATAGCATAATCGCTCCATTCAAGGGTTTGCTTAATAGCATTAGCTTGGCTTTCGGTAACATTTTCTTTAATAGTTACAGGAGCATTATTAACAAGTTTTTCTGACTCTTCCCAATTTTTTCCGGTGATATTCTCAATTTGATTTACAATATACCAAAAGTTATGATTAGCTCCGTAGCCGACAAAGATTACATTATATCTGTTAGGATTAGAATTGACAAGTTCATCTATATCCCAATCATTTTTTTTGGTGTAATCAATGTAAATATTGCTGACAGTGCCATCCGGGTCAAAGGTAATCTGGTAAGCATCTCTACCAATTAAATTAGGACCGTTTTCGCCATTTACATCTAAAATGCCATTGGCATTTTTATCAATACATATTGCGGCACCTGATTTAGTAACTCCGCACTTGTAGTCGTTTTTATTATTTGACATTTTTTCACGTAAATTGTACGTACCGTTTTTGTCATTATATTTGCCGTAAGAAGATGCAAATCCGTCACGTTCACCCGCAATTAAAAGATATTTATTAAGAAATGTTTGATCTTTTATTGCCTGTGAATACTTAAAATTATCAGTCATTTCTTCCGTTACAACTGCTGCGCCGGCTTGAGATACCTCAGCATAAGCCCTTTGTAATTGAGTAGTTAATACTCTTTTTTTATAAGCCTCTGATAGTGTTGGTATAGTTAAAGCAGCAACGACACCTATAATGGCCATCGCAATAAGTATTTCTGCCAATGTAAAACCGTGTTTATGCATGTATCCTCCTTTTAATTTCATACATTATCTCCAAGTCCATTCCCAATTTGGAGAATCTATATCCCAATTCCCTTCTATGATACTTTCCAGCGGGCGATAATCACTATTATTACCTATGACTTGACCATTTGGTTTAAAAGTTATTTGAAAGGCATCTCTGCCAATTAAATTAGGACCGTTTTCGCCATTTACATCTAAAATACCGATGCCATATTTATCAATGCATATTGCGGCACCTGACTTAGTAACTCCGCAATCAAAATTATTCCAATTATGATATTTACTACCCATTTCGTTGTTAAATAGATCATAAGTAGCATATTTATCATAGAAAAAACCATATTGAGAAGCTCCGCCCCATTGACCTTTTTTAGAAACTGTAAGATATTTGCCAAGGAAGTCTTTATTTTTTACAGCTTTTGAAAGCTTAAAGTCATCGGGCATTTCGTTTGACATAACTAATCCCGCAGCTTGAGATACTTCAGCATAAGCCCTTTGTAATTGAGTTGTTAAGACTCTTTTTCTGTATGCTTCTGAAAGTGAGGGTACAGTCAACGCGGCAACGACACCTATAATTGCCATTGCAACAAGTATTTCTGCCAATGTGAAACTGTTTTTACGCATTTAGTCCTCCTTCTTAAATGAATTCATCAGGATTGTCAATATCCCACCCATTATGTATAATACGCTCTAGTGAATAACTATAACTGTTGTCTATTGTGCCATCAGGATTAAAACCTATTGAAAAAGCATCTCTGCCTATTATATTAGGGCCCTTTTTATTATTTATATCCAAAATTCCAAAACCTCCTTGGTTAAGACATATAGCAGCGCCTGATTTCAGTATTCCGCATCTGTAATTACCATTATTTCTTACTTCGTTTCTAAAATCATAATTGGCATTTCGCGAATCATAATAACCATATGTTGGTGCAAATCCGTCATAACTTTCAGGCATAGTGATAAGATATTTACCAATAAAAGTCAGGTCTTTAATAGCTCTTGATTTTCTGAAATCTTTGACCATTTCTTCCGATCTTGCTGTTACACCGGCTTGAGATATTTCGGCATATGCTCTCTGTAACTGAGTTGTTAATACCTTTTTTTGATATGCTTTTGAAATAGATGGTACGGCCAATGCGGCAACTACACCGACAATAGCCATTGCCAAAAGTACTTCTACTAATGTAAAACCGCGTTTACGCATTTAGCCTCCTTTTAATTATTATCTATAATTTTCCCTTTTGGTTTGTCTATATTCCAATCGTTATATATGATGCTATCAAGTGTGCGACTGTAATTAGCATTAACAGTTCCGTCAGGTCTAAAACCTA
>JAGCXC010000021.1 GCA_017961515.1 Clostridiales bacterium
AATTTATATTAATTACTTTTTTATTTAAAAACGTTTTTTATACACTATTTTAAAAAGAAATTAAATGTTATTTTAGCTTTTATAATTAAACACTTTATAAAGAATTCAAATTTAATGGTATAAAATTAATATTATAGTTAAATTGGCTTAATAAGTTTTCTAATATTTACTACAAAGAATAGTAAGTATTTTTTTATAATCTCCTTTAGTATCATTTCTAATATCTGCAACCATATCTCTATTGTAAAGTCTATAATAAGCCTGTTTTATTTCTCTTAAATCTATTTCAGCTCTGGAAACAATAATTCGAATTAATTGTGTATCCTTTGTTCCGGCCCCTTCTAACGCATTTCTAACTCTAGTAGCAAACCATTCAGGAGTATTAATTGAAGCATAGAAAATTGCTCTTAATAATTTTTCAACATTTCCAGAAAATTCTTTTTGTAAAGAGACATATAAATCTACTCCAGCAATTTGTCTATAAAATTGAGCAATAGTAGCAATTTCACAAGGTGATCTTGTTGAAAATATTTGAGTGAAAACAGATTCATCAGTACCCCATCTTGCTGCTCCTGCTTGATATAATCTTTGTGCCTCCATTTGTAATTCCGCGTGATTTATTGGATAATCATTTTCATGTCTTTGGCATTGTAACATAGCAACCAAAACTCTTCTAAAATGACCAGAAGTTTCGCTTTCTACATATCTAACTAAATCTTTTCCGTATAATTGTTGGAAGAGTATTTTATCTTGATATAATTGGTGTGTTGGTCTTGTGGCTATAATTTCAATAAGAGTAGCCTCATTAGTTCCTAAACGATGCATAGCATCATATAAACTTCTACAATCAAGCTCATATGGTGATTCTAACAAAGCAAGGCATACATCCTCAAAATGTCCAGATAATTCACTTTTTAAATCTTTAACTAAATCTTTATTGTACAATTGTTGGAATAGCAATCTATCTTGATACAATTGATGTGTAGGCCTTGTTGCAATAATTTCAATAAGAGTAGCCTCATTTGTTCCTAAACGATGCATTGCTTCATATAAGCATCTACAATCTAATTCATATGGGGATTCTAACATAGCAATACAAACATCTTCAAAATGGCCTGATAATTCACTTTTTAAATCTTTTATCAAATCTCTTGCTAATAAAGCTTTATATCTTTGTTTAAGCATGTATCTGTGAGCTTGTGGTCTAGATGTTAAAATTCTAATAATTGCAGCTTCATCAGTACCTAAACCTTTCATAGCTGCTCTTAAAGCACGACAATCTTGATCTAATAAATTTTGGGCAATATTATTACCATATGTTTGCCAGGTTGGGTACATTCCTCCTGGTGGGGCATATACTGGAGGCTGTTGAGCATATCCTCCAGCCATTGGAGGCGCATAAGGTTGTTGAGGTGGAAAACCTGCTTGTGGTGGATAACCTCCTTGAGGTGGATAGACTCCTTGTGGTGGATAACCTCCTTGTGGTGGATAACCTCCTTGTGGTGGATAACCACCATAACCTTGATTTGGTGGTACGCCATAGCCTCCTACACCATGTGGTGGTGGATAATAACCACCTTGTTGTGGATAACCTCCATAACTCATTGCTTTTATATATTATAAATTAATTTTTTTTTATTATTTATAATTATTTATAATATTGAAAATATGAATTATTTTATTTATTTATTTTTTAAT
>JAGCXC010000022.1 GCA_017961515.1 Clostridiales bacterium
TACATATTTACAATTCAGTGGGAGTTCAAGCTCCGACTGAATTATAACGCTCCGCGTGGATGCACACGGATTTGAATGGTAAGTTGTACCCGTAGGGTACACAAATCCGGCGCAGCAATACTCGCAAGCTCGTATTGACTGAATATTAATTTTTTGTTCTAGGTAATTATAGATAAAAAACCACATCGAAATAAACATGTTTTTATTATAATTTTACAAAAGTTAATTTAATTGTGTATTTTAGTTGACTAAAATTTTCTAGAATGATATAATTGCATACTGTATCAAAATGTATTTTAATATTTGAAAGATATTAGATTGATATAATTTAAGTTGCTTTAAATGTACTTTGAAAGAGATTAAATATGAGGTACAAGAAGTAGCACTCCAAAAAGAAATAATATGAGGTGATATTTAATGGTACGTCCTGTGCATATGGGTAATGTGGTGAGAATGAGTTATTCTAAAATTGATGAAGTTCTGGATTTACCTAATCTTATTGATGTTCAAAAAAAATCCTATAAGTGGTTTTTAGATGAAGGATTAAGGGAAATATTTAAGGATATTTCTCCAATAACAGATTATGCGGGTAATTTAATACTTGAGTTTGTTGATTATTTTTTAGATAATAAAATTAAGTATAGTGTCGAAGAGTGTAAAGAGAGAGATACAACATATTTTTCTCCACTAAAGGCAAAAGTTAGACTTATCAATAAAGAAACAGGAGAAGTAAAAGAACAAGAAATTTTCATGGGAGACTTCCCATTAATGACAGAAACTGGAACGTTTATTATTAACGGTGCAGAGAGGGTAGTTGTAAGTCAGTTAGTTAGATCTCCAGGGATTTATTATGCTGAAAAGTTTGATAAGACAGGTAAAAAATTATATTCAAATACAGTAATACCTAATAGAGGTGCATGGTTAGAGTATGAAACGGATTCTAACGATATAATATCAGTTAGAGTAGACAGAACTAGAAAATTACCGGTAACAGTTTTAATTAGGGCACTTGGAATTAGTACTGATGCAGAAATTTTGGATTTGTTTGGAGAAAACGAAAGTTTACTTGCTACTATTCAAAAAGATAATACTAAAACAAGAGAGGAAGGTCTTTTAGAAATTTATAAAAGATTAAGACCTGGTGAACCTCCAACAGTGGAAAGTGCAGAAGCTTTAATAAATAGTTTGTTTTTTGAACCTAAAAGATATGATTTAGCAAAGGTTGGAAGATATAAATTTAATAAAAAATTATCTATTGCTACAAGAATTACTGGACATAAAGTTGCAGAAGATATTGTAAATTGTAGTACTGGTGAAATAATAATAGAAAAGAATGAAATAATAACTAGAGAAATAGCTGAAGTTATTCAAAATTCAGGAATAAATAGTGTTGTTTTAGATGTTGAAGGTAAATTAGTAAAAGTTATAGGTAATAATACAGTTGATTTGTCAGCATTTGTAGATTTTAATCCTGAAGAAGTTAAGATAACTGAAAAAGTAAGGTATGATGTACTGCAGTCTATATTAGAAGAAAATAGTGCAGAAGAAGATATAAAAACTGCTATAAAAGAAAGATATGATGAGCTTATACCTAAGTTTATCACAATAGAAGATATAATTTCTTCTATAAATTATATGATTAATTTAACTTATTCTATTGGAGAAGTTGATGATATAGACCATTTAGGAAATAGAAGACTTCGTTCAGTTGGAGAGTTGTTACAAAATCAATTTAGAATAGGTTTAACAAGATTAGAAAGAGTAGTAAGAGAGAGAATGACTGTACAGGATATGGATATAGTTACGCCACAGGCACTGATTAACATACGTCCAGTTGCAGCAGCTATAAAAGAGTTTTTTGGTAGCAGCCAACTTTCGCAATTTATGGATCAGACTAATCCTTTGGCTGAACTTACTCATAAGCGTAGGTTGAGTGCATTAGGACCTGGTGGATTAAGTAGAGAGAGAGCTGGATTTGAGGTTCGTGACGTTCACCATACACATTATGGCCGTATGTGTCCAATAGAAACACCAGAAGGACCAAATATAGGTCTTATTGGTTCACTTAGTACATATGCAAGAATAAATGAATATGGTTTCATAGAAGCACCATACAGAAGAGTAGATAAGAAAACAAATGCTGTCACAGATGAGATAGTTTATCTTACAGCTGATGAAGAAGATAGATATGTAATTGCGCAAGCGACAGAACCATTGACTAAGAATAATGTGTTCAAAAATAAACAGATTATAGCACGCTATAGAGATGAAATATTGCAAGTTGATGTTGATAGAATAGATTTTGTAGATGTTTCGCCAAAACAATTGGTATCAGTTGCTACTGCTATGATTCCATTTTTGGAAAATGACGATGCAAACCGTGCATTGATGGGTGCTAACATGCAACGTCAGGCAGTACCTCTTATAAAGCCAGATTCACCAATAGTTGGTACTGGTATAGAATATAAAGCAGCTTGTGACTCAGGTGTTGTTGTGCTTGCAAAAAATGATGGTGTGGTTGAGTATGTATCGGCTGATGAGATAGTTATTAGAATTAAAGGTGGAAAAAGGGAAGTGCATAAACTTCTTAAATATAAACGTTCTAACCAAGGAATGTGTATAAATCAAAGACCTATTATAAAAAAAGGTGAGAATGTTAAAAAAGGACAGGTAATAGCTGATGGACCATCTACATGTAAAGGTGAGATATCGTTAGGAAGAAATATATTAATAGGATTTATGACTTGGGAAGGTTATAACTACGAAGATGCTATATTAATAAATGAAAAATTAGTAAAAGAGGATGTATTTACATCTATACACATAGAAGAATATGAAGCAGAATCTAGAGATACTAAATTAGGACCTGAAGAAATAACTAGAGATATACCTAATATGAGTGATGATTCGCTAAAAGATTTAGATGATAGAGGAATAATAAGAATAGGGGCAGAAGTTAGATCTGGAGATATTTTGGTGGGTAAGGTAACACCAAAAGGAGAAACAGAGTTAACAGCTGAAGAAAGATTACTTCGTGCGATATTTGGAGAAAAAGCTCGTGAAGTAAGAGATACATCTCTTAGGGTACCGCATGGAGAGTATGGAATAATAGTTGATGTGAAAGTATTTACAAGAGAAAATGGGGATGAATTATCGCCAGGAGTTAATCAGCTAGTTAGAGTATACATAGCACAAAAGAGAAAAATATCTGTTGGAGATAAAATGGCAGGAAGACATGGAAACAAAGGGGTTATATCAAGGATATTGCCTGAAGAGGATATGCCGTTTTTACCGGATGGAACACCATTACAGATAGTACTAAATCCTTTAGGGGTGCCATCTCGTATGAATATTGGACAGGTGTTGGAAGTTCACTTAGGTTATGCAGCAAAGGCACTTGGATGGAAGATAGCAACACCAGTATTTGATGGAGCTACAGAGCATGATATAGTAGAAACATTAGAAAAAGCTGGTCTTAGCCCAGATGGTAAGACAGTATTATATGATGGTAGAACAGGATTGCCTTTTGATAATAGAGTAACTGTTGGGTATATGTATATGTTAAAGCTAGCACACTTAGTTGATGATAAAATACATGCAAGATCAACAGGTCCGTACTCATTGGTTACACAACAGCCATTAGGAGGAAAGGCACAGTTTGGTGGTCAAAGATTTGGAGAAATGGAAGTTTGGGCTCTAGAGGCATATGGAGCAGCATATACATTGCAAGAAATTTTGACTGTTAAGTCTGACGATGTTATAGGAAGAGTAAAAACTTATGAGGCTATAGTAAAAGGTGAAAATATACCAGAGCCTGGTATACCAGAGTCGTTTAAAGTTTTGATAAAAGAACTTCAAAGTTTAGCACTTGATGTTAAGGTTTATTCGGAAGAGCAAGAAGAAATTGCAATAAAAGAGTCAGTTGATGATGAACTAGAAGAAATGAATATAAATATTGAAGGCGATGAGGACGAATTTTTAGATGATGATGATTTTCTAGAAGATGAAGAAGACGAAGACCAAGATGATAGTAACGAAGAAGATGATTATGAAGATGATGTTTTATTGCAAGATGGAGAATTAGAGGAAGATTCAATACAAGAAGATGATGAGTCAGATGTATTTGAAGAAGATGAATTTTAGAGAAGGGGAGATTTAGCCGTGGTTGAACTTAATAATTTTGATTCAATAAGGATTGGTTTAGCTTCTCCTGAAAAGATACGAGAATGGTCTAGAGGAGAAGTAAAAAAGCCAGAGACAATAAATTATAGAACATTAAAACCAGAAAGAGATGGACTTTTTTGTGAGAGAATTTTTGGACCCCAAAAGGATTGGGAATGTCATTGTGGGAAGTATAAAAGAATACGATATAAGGGCATAGTTTGTGATAAATGTGGAGTAGAAGTCACACGTTCAAAAGTTAGAAGAGAGAGAATGGGGCATATAGAGTTAGCTGCTCCAGTGTCTCACATTTGGTATTTTAAAGGAATCCCAAGTAGAATGGGACTATTATTGGATATGTCACCACGTTTTTTGGAAAAAGTTTTATATTTTGCTGCGTATGTGGTAATAGATCCAGGGCAAACACCTTTATCTAAAAAACAAATATTAAATGAAAAAGAATACAGAGATAGTATAGAAAAGTTCGGAGAAAATTTTAAAGCTTGTATGGGGGCTGAAGCTATAAGAGAACTATTAAGAGAGATAGATTTGGATGCTATGGCACTTGAATTGAAAAAAGAGTTGGATGAGTCATCAGGACAAAAAAGAGTAAAAGTTATAAAAAGGCTTGAAGTTGTAGAGGCATTTAGAAGATCAGGGAATAAACCTGAATGGATGATATTAGATGTAATCCCAGTTGTTCCGCCTGAACTTAGACCTATGGTTCAATTGGATGGTGGAAGGTTTGCAACATCTGATTTAAATGATTTATATAGAAGAGTTATTAATAGGAACAATAGGTTAAAGAGATTATTAGATTTAGGAGCACCAGATATAATAGTAAGAAATGAAAAAAGAATGCTTCAAGAGGCGGTAGATGCGTTAATAGATAATGGTAGAAGAGGTAGACCAGTTACAGGCCCAGGAAATAGACCATTAAAATCATTGTCAGATATGCTAAAAGGAAAGCAAGGAAGATTTAGACAGAACCTATTGGGTAAGCGTGTTGACTATTCTGGAAGATCTGTTATTGTTGTAGGACCAGAGCTTAAAATATATCAATGTGGATTACCAAAAGAAATGGCTTTAGAATTGTTCAAACCATTTGTTATGAAGAAATTGGTTAATGATGGATTAGCGCATAATATAAAGAATGCAAAAAGGATGGTAGAGAGGGTAAAACCAGAAGTATGGGATGTGTTGGAAGAAGTTATAAAGGGACATCCAGTGCTGTTAAACCGTGCGCCTACATTGCATAGATTGGGGATACAAGCTTTTGAGCCTGTTTTAGTTGAAGGAAGGGCTTTGAAATTACATCCTTTGGTTTGTACTGCTTATAATGCCGACTTTGATGGAGACCAAATGGCAGTTCACGTGCCATTGTCAGCAGAAGCACAGGCAGAAGCAAGATTTTTGATGTTATCAGCAAATAACCTTTTAAAACCACAAGATGGAAAGCCTGTAACAGTACCTACACAGGATATGATTTTAGGAAGTTATTATTTAACATTAAAGAAGAAAGGTGAAAAAGGGGAAGGAAGTATATTTAGTTCTCCAGAAGAAGCAGTGTTAGCTTATGATGAAGGCGTTGTAGCACTTCATGCAGATATAGTTGTAAGAATGAGTAAGGAAATTGATGGAAAAGTAATTAAAAAGAGAATCAAGACTACAGTTGGTAGACTTATATTTAACGAAGCAATTCCTCAAGATTTAGGCTTTGTTGATAGAAGTAATCCAGATAATTTATTTAATTTGGAAATAGATACTTTAGTTGATAAGAAATTCTTAGGAAAGATAATTTATAATTCAATAAAAGTACATGGCACAACTGATACAGCTATATTATTGGATAAGATAAAAGCACTAGGATTTAAATATTCAACTAAAGGAGCAGTTACAATAAGTGTCTCTGATATGGTTATACCAGAAGTAAAACAAAAGTATATAAAAGAGACAGAGAGCAATATAGAAAAGACAATAAAACAATACAAGATGGGGTTAATGTCAGAAGAAGAAAGGTATAATAGTGTAATATCGGCTTGGACTAAAGCTTCTGAAAAGATAACAAAAGCGCTAATAAATAACCTTGATGAATTTAATCCAGTTTATATGATGTCTCAATCTGGAGCTAGAGGTAACATAAATCAGATAAAACAGTTGGCAGGTATGAGAGGTCTTATGGCTGATACATCAGGTAAGACAATAGAAATACCAATAAAAGCAAACTTTAGGGAAGGGTTAAATGTGTTAGAGTTCTTTATTTCTACACATGGAGCAAGAAAAGGTTTGGCAGATACAGCGTTAAGAACTGCGGATTCTGGTTATTTAACAAGAAGATTAGTTGATGTATCACAGGAGGTTATAGTAAGGGAAGTAGACTGTGGAACAAGAAAAGGTATAGAAGTTTATGATGTTAAAGATGGATCTGAAGTTATAGAAAGTTTGGCTGAAAGATTAGTTGGAAGGTATGTAGCAGAGAGAGTGTATCATCCAGAAACAGGAGAACTTTTATTAGATACAGGGAAACTTATAACAGATAAAGAAGCAGAACAAGTTGTTAAAGCAGGAATAAAGAAAGTGAAGATAAGATCTGTTTTAACTTGTCATTCAGAGTATGGAGTTTGTGCAAGATGTTATGGTGCGAACTTGGCGACAGGTGAAGAATGTAATGTTGGTGAAGCTGTTGGTACAATAGCAGCCCAATCAATAGGAGAACCAGGAACACAGCTTACAATGAGAACATTCCACACAGGTGGAGTTGCTGGAGACGATATAACACAAGGTTTACCTCGTGTAGAAGAATTATTCGAAGCGAGAAAGCCAAAGGGCCTTGCAGTTGTAACAGAAATTGCTGGTAAGGTTAAGATAATAGAATCTAAGAAAAAGAGAGAAGCAGTTATAGTGGCGCCAGATGGAGATGTAAGAAATTATTTAATTCCTTATGGAGCGAGATTAAAAGTGCATGATGGGGATGAAGTAGAGGCAGGAGATGAATTGACAGAAGGTGCAGTAAATCCACATGATATTTTGAAGATAAAAGGAGTAAAAGGAGTTCAAGATTATTTGTTGCAAGAGGTTCAGAGAGTGTACAGATTGCAAGGTGTTGATATAAATGATAAGCATATTGAGGTAATACTGAGACAAATGCTTAGAAAAATAAAAGTAGATGAAGCAGGGGATACTAATTTATTACCAGGTTCTTTGGTTAATATATATGATTTTGAAGAAGAAAATGCTAGAGTAGCGAGTCAAGGGTTAAGAGAAGCAGAAGGAAAGCGTACGCTACTTGGAATAACAAAGGCATCGTTAGCGACAGATTCATTCTTGTCAGCGGCATCATTCCAGGAAACAACAAGAGTGTTAACTGAAGCTGCAATAAATGGAAAAATTGATCCATTAGTAGGATTAAAAGAAAATGTGTTGATTGGTAAATTGATACCAGCGGGAACAGGTATGAGTAGGTATAAGGATATAACAGTAAGTTCCGCAACAGAGTAGTAAAATTAAACATTTCACAAATTTGTGACACATGGTAGTAATTTTAATTATGTGAGAGTATTCACAGTTTGCCATCGTCTAACCTATATTTTTAAGGTTGTTCGGTGGCAAAAATTATTATTAAGATGTTATCAGAAAGTATAACATAAGCACAGAAATGTCCCATAGCTCTAAATTTTTTAGCTTAGGTAGTGGGGTAACATAATTTCAATTGGGGTGTAAGTTCAACCAACTAATTATGCTTGAGCCTTGATGTGCACGGATGTGCATATGTATTTTGTGCTAAATAACTAGTATGCAAATCTGGCATGCAAGATTTAACTCGAAAATTTTTATTGATATTTTTTTTGTATAAAAAAGGGTTTTTATGGCAAAGTGTTGAATATGTAAAGTGGGATTAGAATTGAATTGGAGAAGTATTATATGAAAAAACAGGCAAAAAAGTATAAAATATTTTTAAAGATTGAAGGCAAGTAACGGCAGAAGCTTTTCTTAAACAATATTTATGATAAGAGTTAAGGGAGGTGAGATTTGTGAGTATAGGGATAGGGCGTGAATGGGAAAGAGATCTTAAAGAGATAAAAAAAGAGATAAAAAAACATGATAAATCAGGTAACATATCAGAAGAAAAAATAAATGATGATATAAAAATCGAGATACCAAAAATAAATAAACTAGATAAAGCAATAAATGAGGTAAGAGAAAAAGATAACAAATTAGAGAGCGCATCAGAAGAAAAAATAAATGATGATATAAAAATCGAGATACCAAAAATAAATAAACTAGCTAAAGCAATAAATGAGGTA
>JAGCXC010000023.1 GCA_017961515.1 Clostridiales bacterium
GGTCGTATTATTCTAAGTGATATGTCCGTTGAAAGAGTAAGGTCAATACAATGCCCCATATTAAAATTAATTGGAACAGATGGACAACAATTAGTTGTTTCCAAAGGCCTCTGTTATGTTTGTTCTGCATTCCCAGATGGTCTCTTTTATCTTTTAGATGAAAGTAATCGAGTCAAAGTAGCAGAAGGGAATAGACTCTATTTGCTTTCGGGTAGACTCAAAATGTCAGAAGTTCCTTCTTGGTTGTTGTTCCTAGATGTTAATCAAGAAATTATGAACCATTAAAAGGAAAATAAAAAATTAAAGAATTTGAAGGTGGCGAAGAAATCGAATCATATAATGGGGAATGGGTGCCAAAAGAAAACCCGGGCTGGTGGGACAAATTCAAGTATAAAAATGATGATAAAGATAAAGATAAATAAATATGCCGTTATGAAAAAAAATACATATATATTTATTCTTTTGTTTATGATTATGAGTTGTGATCTAAAAAAGGACAAAGGTGTTCCAATGAATTATAGAGAAATACCTGATAGCGTATTAGAAAAATTAGTGATAGAAAAAGGCGACACATCTGCTTATTATGATTTGTTTGTTTCTTATTTAGACTATTCGCCTGAAAAGTTTTTGCCTTATGCTCTAATTATGGCAAATAAATATAATTACCCACAGGCATATTATGATGTCTATGACCGTCTTTGGTATTTATATGAAAATTCTGATTCGTTAGATGTTACCACGAAAAAAATTGCGTTAGAATATTTAGAAAAGGCTGCTCAAAAAGGACATACTCAAGCACGGCAAACATTAGAAGAATATCTTGAACACGAGAGTTCCGTTGCCACTAGATGATTTTGTCATGTATATATATGTATGAAACATATAATTATAACACGAAGATGAAAATGAAGAGAGTAAAACAAAAAATGAAGATTGACCATAAGATTTTGTTAATCTTATTGGTGATTTTATTTCCCCAGTTGTTGTTTCCCCAAAAACAAACTATTGGAGAATTATGGTCTGATAATTATAGATACAAGCGAAGTGTAGATAATATTCTTTTGGTTAGTGCTGATTCCATCGGGTTTTCTCATATTCCTAATGTTTTGAATGATTGTTACTATTCTAAATTTGATGGCGATATGGAACACTTGATAAAAGGCATAACCATTGAAAAGAGTTTGCGTTTGCCTTATTCGATGTATATATATACAAAAACTCCAAAATCAGGATATCTATATGTGAACAGTGTTGTCTCAAATAAATTAACCGAAATGGTTTCTGTGTGCGATAGTGTAAGATATTTTATTAATGGGACAGAAATCATGGATTGTAAAACTGCTCGTATTTTTTTGAAACTAAAAAAGAAAGATGTCAAAGAGATATCTGTAAATCTCCAAGATGGTATATGGCTGGTTGGTGTGTCTACAAAATAATATCATAGCAAAATCACATCAGACAATTCTAAATTTTGTTTGGTGATACTAATATAGTAATAATCAGCAGATTATCCAAACTTTAGCCTATTTTTCTTTACGGTGTATTATCGTTTTTTTATACTATATATTTACTTGCGAAACTTGAATAATATACAATATGGATAGAAAAAGACTATTTGAAATGTTCTTAGAAGAATGTAAGGATCATAATGAGTGGTGTGGACAAGGAAATCCTAATGCTCATATTATGATTATCGGTA